>JASLFF010000746.1 GCA_030150795.1 Terriglobales bacterium
CCATGGCTGCGCGCGACCGTGAAGGCCTGCGCCGCGCCGTGGATGTTCTCCGATCTAAGACACCCGGACGTATTTTCCTCGGCGGCCATTCCTACGGTGGACGCCAGGGCAGCATGCTCGCGGCGGAGCAGCCCCAACTGGTAGCCGGACTGCTCTTGCTTTCGTACCCTCTGCATCCTCCGCGCAAGCCCGCAGAACTGCGGACTGCGCACTTTCCTCGGCTCACAACGCCATCGTTATTTGTCCATGGCGGTCGCGATCCATTTGGTTCGCAAGATGAGATGAAAACCGCGCTGCAATTGCCCCCGGCACAAACGTTACTGTTGGAAGTTGAAGGTGCAGGCCATGAGCTGCTCGGCAAGAAGACCCAAGAAGATCTTCCAGCGCGGATCGTTGAGGCATTTCAGAAATTTTTTACAAAAGCGTAGGCCTTGTGGAATCGAGTTGCGTGGCATCGTCACCGAAAACAGCTCATTGGCTACAATAGAATGTAACGATATAAGCAGAAAGCCTGTTCCAGCGATCATGAGTGATCGAAAGGCCGGTTTTACCAGGAAATTCAGACGACGACATGGAAAAAACGCCACTCCGTCAGCCAAAAGTCAGCATCATTATTCTCACGTGGAATAGTTATGATGTTACCCGCGACTGCCTTCTTTCGCTCCGGAAAATAGACTATCCCGCATTTGAAGTGGTCCTGGTGGATAACGGCTCTGTCGATGGCTCTGGTAAAAAGCTGGCCCATGATTTTCCTGAAGCAAGAGTGATCCTGAATGAAAAGAATTTAGGATTCACCGGCGGCAACAACGTTGGTATGCGCGATGCTCTGGCACGCGGCACGGACTACCTGCTGTTGTTGAACAATGACACGATAGTTGCCTCCAATTTCCTCTCAGAACTGGTCTGCGTGGCCGAACGCGATGCGCGCATCGGCATGGTGAACCCCAAGATTTACTATTTTGAGCCGGCAGATAAAATCTGGTACGCCGGTGGCGAGTATGTTCCCTGGAAAACTTTCCCAATCCATTTTGGATTGCGTGAGAGTGACGTTGGCAGCTATGACCAGACACAGGAAGTCTCTTTTGTCTCAGGATGCGCTCTTCTGGTGAGGGCGGAGGCCGCGCGCAAAATCGGCTTGCTGGATGAAATCTTCTTCGTGGGTTATGAAGACGTGGATTGGTCTGTGCGCGCACTCCATGCCGGATACAAGGCCATGTATGTTCCTGCATCGGTAGTGTGGCATCGCGACTCGTACGTCACAAAAAAGAGCATGGGTTTTGCTATTCGGGATTTCTACAACATGAGAAACGCGGTCTTGTGCGCGCGCAAGTATCTGCCTCGCCACCAGCTGCCGTTGTTCGCATACTCCATGAGCAAATACGTGGGCTATGTCACGCTCAGATCTATTTTTCAGGCAGATTTCAAGCGCGCGGCAGGTCTTTATCGCGGTCTTTGGGACGGCTGGCGGACTACAATCCCGGAGAAACTTCCCTCGTTATAATGCTCTGATCAATTCTGAAAGGATGGGACTTTCAAGGATTCCGTTCGGTCTCTCTCCCGCATGAGCGATTTTATTTATAAATCGGTTGAATCCCTGGGGAGCAGATTCAAGGGACGGCCGTTCCATCTTGATCGCAGTATTCCTCTCTCCTTATTGATGGGATTGCTCATCCGGCGCGCTACCTGGTTGGTCCGTGGCGTGTTCAAACTTCTGTTCCTGCAGCGTCGTATCGCAACGGTTTTCATGGCCAAAGGCGTAAACCTCCGGGGGGCTTCGCTCATTCGCTTTGGCAAAGGCGTTACCCTGGAGCGCGGCGTCATCATCGATGGTCTGTTGCGCCGCGGTGTCGTCCTGGGTGACAACGTGAAGATCGGCGCTTACTCGGTGATCGTCGGCGCGCCCGCATCCAATCTGGGCGAAGGCATTAGCATGGGCGCTAACTCTGCCGTGGACGCTTATTCTTTCCTTGGCAGCTCGGGCTTTATCTCCATCGGCAAAAACGTGATTATGGGTCAGCACGTGGGATTTCACCCTGAAAATCATAATTTTGATCGCATAGATGTGCCCATCCGCGAGCAGGGTACTACGCGCCAGGGCATTACTATTGAAGACGATGTTTGGGTGGGATCAAACGCAATTTTCCTCGACGGCGCGCATGTGGGTAAAGGATGCGTGATCGGCGCGGGCAGCGTTGTGCGCGGCAACATACCGCCGTATTCGATTGCGGTTGGTGTTCCGGCAAAGGTGGTTCGTTCCAGAATGCCCGGTGAGCAGCTTCCGCATTCAGGCGCGACCGGAGCGGATTAATCGCTGGCGTGCGCCACTCCACTCTTTACGATCCGTGGAGAGCCCTTCTGCAATTCGTGTTTCGCTATGGACTCAGTGTGGACTTCGTCCGGGCCGTCTGCCAACCGCAGCGTCCGAACATTGGCCCATGCGCCGGCCAGGAAAGTGTCTTGTGAAACGCCTGCGCCGCCATGCGCCTGGATCGCGCGGTCCAGCACCCGCAAAGTCATATTGGGCGCAACAACTTTGATCATCGCGATTTCCGCCCGGGCTTCCTTATTGCCTACCGTATCCATCATGTAGGCAGCTTTCAAAGTGAGCAGGCGCGCCTGTTCAATTTCCATGCGCGATTGCGCAATGTCTGCCCGCAGCGTGCCTTGTTCCGCCAGCGGCTTGCCAAACGCCACGCGTGCTTTCACGCGCTGGCACATCGTTTCCAGCGCACGCTCCGCCACGCCAATGCAACGCATGCAGTGGTGAATGCGTCCCGGTCCAAGGCGTCCCTGGGCAATCTCAAAGCCGCGTCCTTCTCCCAGCAGCATGTTCGTTATCGGGATACGCACGTTTTCGAAAGTCACTTCACCATGTCCGTGCGGTGCATGGTCATAGCCAAACACCGTAAGCAGCCGCTCAATTTTCACTCCAGGCGCGTTCATGGGTACCAGCACCATGG
>JASLFF010000752.1 GCA_030150795.1 Terriglobales bacterium
TAATTTACCAAATTACTCACTTACCAAATTATAGCGATCCCCGCTGCGCTCTGGATTTCAGAAAAAGCTAAAGTCTATCGTCCAGAAGATCCAAACCCACCCGCTTTGCGGCTCGACTCATTGAGATCGTCAACTACCCGAACGTCGCCGGTCAACACCGGATACGGGATCAAGTTGGCGATCTTATCTCCTGCGCGAATGGTCGCGGGCAGATCGCTCAGATTTTCCATCAGGACTTTGATCTCGCCGCGATAGCCTGCATCGATCACGCCACCGGTCAGGACCAGCCGCCGCGCCGCCATGGACGACTTATCCCGCAGCAGAGCGCCCATCGATTCGCCTGTGGGCGATGTGCATTCAATGGCGATGGCAGTAGAGACGATGGCGTGACCGCGTCCTTCCAGCGTTATGTTTTCGGCAGAGTAAATGTCGTAGCCCAGGTCTTCTCCCGGATGCGCGACGGTAGGCGCTTTAGCGGATGGCGACAGAAGCTTCACTCTCAGCATCTACTTGCTCTCCGCGCGCGCACGCCGCCGCAAAACCGCTCTGCCCTGAATCTCAACTTCGCCGGAAAGCAACAGACCAATCGCCTCAGAATACGCCGTGTGCTCCTGTTCCAAAATTCTGACCGAGAGCGAATGCACATCATCCCCATCCAGCACAGGCACAGTCTTCTGCAAAATGATCGGCCCGTTGTCCAGATGCTCGTCAACAAAATGCACGGTGCAGCCCGTTACCTTGACGCCATATTCAAGCGCCTGCTTCTGTGCGTCCATGCCGGGGAAGGCCGGGAGCAATGACGGGTGAATGTTGATAATCCGATTCGGGAAGGCGCGAATGAAATCCGGTGAAAGCAGCCGCATATAGCCGGCCAGGCAGATCAAGTCCACCTGTGCCTGTTTCAGCGCAGCTACCACTTCGGCGTCGTGCTCCTCGCGGACTCGGCCTTTGGAAGCGATCAAAACTGAGTTCAACCCGCGACGCCTTGCCGATTCAAGGCCCGGCGCATCGCCACGGTTGGAAATCACAATCGCAATCTCCGCCTTGAGCCGGCCCGCTTTGATGGAATCCGCAATGGCTTCAAAATTTGAGCCACGACCGGAGAGCAGGATTCCCAGTTTTTTCAGCGTGGCCATGTTATGCGTAGTGAACTTTGCGATCGCCTTTGACGATCCGCCCGATGAGATAGGCTTTCTCGCCCATCTTTTCAATCATCGATTGCACGCGCTTGAATTTCTTTGCCGGCACCACCAGCACCATGCCAATGCCCATGTTGAATGTGCGCATCATGTCTTCCTGCGGCACGTTGCCAATGTGTTGCATGTGGCTAAACACCGGCAGGACAGGCCATGTGCCCATTTCCACCACCGCTCCGGTGCCTTTGGGCAGAACTCGCGGCAGATTGCCGGTAATTCCGCCGCCGGTAATGTGCGCCATGGCGTGAACAAGCTCAGCTGCAATCAATTTCTTCAACACAGGCCAATAGCTTTTGTGCGTGTGCATGAGCTCGGCTCCGGCTTTGGCCTTCATTTCGTTTACGTAGGTCTCCGGCGTGTACTTAGCAACGTCAAAAAATAATTTGCGTGCCAGAGAATATCCATTCGTGTGCAAGCCGTTGGAAGGCAGTCCCACCAGCACATCTCCTACCTCAACGCTTTCGCCGGTAATGATTTTGCTTTTTTCCACCACGCCAACAATAAAGCCGGCCAGATCGTACTCGCCTTTGTGATAGAAGCCCGGCATCTCCGCCGTTTCGCCGCCGATCAGCGCGCAGCCATTGTGGCGGCATGCTTCGGCCATGCCTTCCACAATCTTTTCCGCAATTTCCGGATCGAGCAAGCCGGTAGCCAAATAATCCATAAAAAACAATGGCGTCGCGCCCTGCACAGCAATGTCGTTCACGCAATGGTTTACCAGATCGCCGCCCACGGTGTGATGCAGGTTCATCATGAACGCAACTTTGAGCTTGGTGCCAACGCCATCCACACTGGAAACCAGCACCGGATCGCGGAACTTTTTCTTGTCGATGGCAAACATGCCGCCGAAACCGCCGATCTCGCTGACTACTCCCGGCGTGAAGGTACGATGGGCCAGGTATTTAATGCGCTGCTTGGCTCGGTCGGCGCGGTCAATATCAACGCCGCTATCGGCATAGGTAATGGAAGTCTTTTTCAATGCGAAAGTCCGTCAGTATTTATGTAGTGCGGTACCAGAGGCGATGAAGTGCTTTATTTTAGCATTGCTGCTTCTGAAATCCCGAATCCCGCGCAGCGGATGAGGGAACCCTATTGCCGACAACTGCAATCTTCACGTTCGGAAGCGGAAGGTCCTCCAGAAGATAGGGCTCCCTCAGCTCCGCTTCGGGATTGCAGAAGATGCGAGGTCTTTCCCCACCGAATCCAGCACGCCATTAATGAACTGGACTGACTCCGGCGCGGAAAATTTCCGCGCAATTTCCAGGGCCTCATTAATCACCACCGGACGCGGCGTGTGATGCGGCCCCAGAAATTCCGCTACTCCCGTTCGCAGGACGTTGCGGTCCACGGCGGCCATTCGCTCCATTCGCCAGTGCTGCGCATGCTTCTGGATCAGATCATCGATTTCCTGCTGCCGGTCAACGGCCACCTGGAAAATATCGTCGGCAAAGTTGCGCGTCTCTTCGTCCACTTCTCCGCGTTCCGACCAGAAGGTTTTTTTCACGTGCTCCGGGGCCTGCTTGCCCATATCCCATTGGAAGAGCATCTGCAAACATAGTTCACGAGATTTGCGTCGGGTTCCCATTTATCGGCCTTTGCTCTTCTTCTTTACAGATGCGGATTTCTTCGTCGCACGCTTTTGTGTCTTTCTCTGCAGGCTCACCATCTCAATGGCAGAGATGGCTGCTTCAAAGCCTTTGTTGCCAGCCTTCAGTCCTGCGCGATCCAAAGCCTGCTCAAGATTCTCACAGGTCAGGACGCCATAAGTGTGCGGCACGCCGGTCTCTTGCGCGGATTGTCCAATCCCGCGCGTGACCTCAGTTGAGATGTGCTCATAGTGCGTGGTCTCACCGCGAATGAGACAGCCCAGAGTTACGATGGCGTCATACTTTCCGCTTTCCGCCATCGTACGGGCCTGTGATGGGATTTCAAACGCGCCTGGTACTCGCACAACGCCGATATCTGCATTACTACAGCCGCTGCGACGCAACGCATCCAGCGCGCCTTGGAGCAACCGTTCGGTGATAAACGAATTCCATCGGCTAACTACCACGCCAAAGCGCATGCCATGCGCGTTCAGGCCGCCTTCAATCGCGTCCTGGCTAGGGCGGTTCTTCTGCCAGAAGAGAATCTTCGATCCCTTGGCCGGTTCAGCCACCAGAAACCGTGAATCCCATGCGGTCTGCTGGATTTTGTCCGCGCCCTTGACATTTTCCTTTGACAGCACGTCGCGTATCGAATCCAGGTCTGTGACCTCAACCCAGATATCGGCATGGACCGTTTCCAGCCCTTCAACAAACTCAATCTGGCCCAGCGGCGCCTTGAACGGCGCGCCCTGGCCGCGCGCGGTCTTCCACGGAGTTCCGCGCTCAAATCCCAAGGCGTCAAACAGCTTGCTGAGCGCCTTGAATTCCTTGCTGCCGGCTACATGGCGAATTGTGGTGATGCCTTTAATCATCAATCAATCATTCTATCGGCCCCGGACCTGAAGGGTCTTCCGGCGGTGTGTATTCCTTGAGCAGCTCTTTTGCCAGCTCAATATCCTGTTGCGCAACCTGCAGCCGCACGCCGCCAATGATCTCACTAGTCAGCGGATGAACGCGATGCATGTGCTCATCGCACAGGAAACAGTCTACCCCACAGGAGTCCAGCAGGCCCTTGGCGATGTCCGCCTCATGCAGGTTGTAGAAAATGGCGGCGGTGGCAAGCTTATCCGGTTCCCAGTCTGGATGCATGGTTACTTGCCCTGGAAATTGGCGGCGCGCTTTTCAAGAAAGGCTGTAGTGCCTTCTTTTTTGTCTTCCGTGGCGCAGCACATACCGAACAAAGTCGCTTCAAGAAAAAGACCTTCCGGCAGCGTCATGTTCATGCCCTGATTCACGGCTTCCATGCAGTACTGGATCGCCAGCGGGGCCATGCCGATGATCTTCTGAGCGATCTCTTCAGCACGCGGAATGAGGCGGTCAGCCGGGACAACTTCATTTACCAACCCGATGCGATGCGCTTCCTGGGCTGTAATCATCTCTCCCGTAAGGAGAATCTGCATAGCCAGTCCTGTTCCAACCAGACGCGGAAGCCTTTGCGTGCCACCATAGCCAGGAATAAGGCCGAGCTTTACTTCGGGCTGGCCGAGTTTGGCATTCTCACTGGCAATGCGCATGGTACAAGCCATAGCAATCTCGCATCCGCCGCCCAGAGCGAAGCCGTTGATGCAACCGATCACCGGCTTGCCGAGATTTTCAATCAGATCAAGCGTGGCCTGCCCCTTGTGCGTATAAGCCTTGGCCTCGACGGGATTGTTCTTGTTCAGCTCGTTAATGTCCGCACCGGCGACAAAAGCT
>JASLFF010000769.1 GCA_030150795.1 Terriglobales bacterium
ATATGAAAGACCGCAGACTGGCCCAATCCTGAGTAGGCAGTTCTACCTCGCAAGATACTTTAAGAGATATCCGGCCAGTCGCACTTAAGAAGCACCAGGTATCAATCTGTCCCGCAGTTTGCTTGCCAAAATTCAGCCATGCTAATGCGCCTCCTAAGCGAGGTGCAGGCGGTGGACCGTGTAACGGCAATCCCTGCGCGCGGGGCCTAGGAGAAGTGTGTTCGAAAGTACAAATTTCAAATTGATTACACCAAGGAAAAAGGAGAGAAAAGTATGCGTTCCATCCCCCAGAAACGGAGTTGTCGTTGTATTTTGGCTGTACTGGCATTGGCAGTTGCAATGAATGTTCCAAAGGCATCCGCTCAGGCGACGAAACAAGTCAACTGCGACCACGGAGACACCATCACCGCGACGCTGCAGTCCGTGCATCGCGGCGACACGATCATCATCTCGGGCACGTGCAATGAGAACGTGCTGATCAGCGACCCTACAGGACACTACGCCGGAGTAACGCTCGATGGCCAGGGGACGGCAACCATTTCCGGCCCGGACCCCACGTTGAATGTCGTTGAGCTGACGGGCGTGTCAGGGTTCACGATTCGCGGCCTGACGATTACCGGCGGAAACGATGGGATTGCGATCAATACGGGAAGCATCGTCGCCATTGACACAGTTGTGGTCCAGAACACAGGACGCCACGGAATCCATTTCCAGCGCGGGAGCACGGATGGGTACGTGGTGAATTCGACCATTCAGAATAACCCGGGCAACGGAATCGTAATTAACGAAAACTCCTATGTCCGCGTGGGATTCACCGACGGGGTGGGCGCATCGCAAGGCGATACCGGACCGTGCGTGATTCAGAACAATGGCGGTTATGGGATTCGCATCCAGCGCGGCGCTTCCGCCCGGGTCTACACCAACACGATCAGCAATAACGCGAATAACGGCATCAACATTGAAAGCGCCTCGTATGCCGAGATTGCCAGCAACGTCATTGACGGCAACGGCAAGAATGGCATTTCCGTCAGCGAAAACTCGACTCTGCATCTGGGAAATCCAAGCGGCACCAAGAACGAAGACCAGCCCAACACGACCAATACGCCCAATGGATTGTTCGGCGTCTCCGTTTCCTGGGGATCGTACGTGTCAGGCCGCATGGGGACCTTGAATGGAAACAGCGGCGCTTCAACGATCGCGCACGATTCGAACAGCAATCTCACTCCGTAAGGCCGGACAAAAACAAACCTCACCACGGATGAACACGGATGAGACGGACTTATCAAAAGTGGTCCTATTTGAACTTTTTTGATCTGTGTGGTCAGTGTTATCCGTGTTATCTGTGGTAGGGTTTGGTTTTTTTGCAAAGCACTCAGGATGACATCTTGAGATCTCCAATACGTGCCACCCCGCCGGGCACAATCTCAAAGTAAACAGCTCCCACTCTTTCAAAGGCCGCGAGTGCCTCACGCCGCCACTCCAGATTGCCTGCCCATTCTTTCCGCAAAGGACGCGGAACGGATGGCGTCCGCAAAGGCGGCGCAATCCGGGAACTCTTGCTCTGATGTCCCTGATCACGCAATACCGGCGCGGTCCGGGAGCCCTGGCTCTGGGGAACCCGGCACTGTTCCTCCCGGGAAGAGCCGGTCAAGTGAACGCGCAGCCGCTTCAGGCCGCGGTAGTACTGATTGCGCACGTTGCCAAAGGTCTGTCGCGTTTGTTCCGCAATCTCCTTGAACGTGAGTTCCTTAAAAAAGACCAATTCCAGGACCTGGCGCTGCCGAGGGTCGAGCAGCCCGAGGCACTCATGTACCAGGCGCGCGGTCTCTTGCTGCGGCAGCATAAGGCTTGTGCTCCATAGCTCTTCCCCATTCTCGCCAATCAGGTCCAGGTGCCCTTTATAGAACTGGCGCGTCATCAGATAGTTCCTGCGGTTGAGGCTTCGGTGATAGGCGAGAGTGAGAATCCACTTGTTGAGGGGGCCCTTAGTGGGATCGAAATGGGACGCTTTGCGAGAGATCTCAAAGAATACGGATTGGGTCAGGTCCTCGGCTTCGCCGACATCGCGCAGCACCCGCCAGGCGGTCGCAAACACGAGACGATAGTAGCGATTGAAGATTAGTCCAAGCGCCTGCGCGCTGCCTGAACGAAATTCACGTACCAGTTCGTCATCATCATCCCCGCTTCGAACGGGCAAGTCGGAGGATCTATCCTTACCTGGCATCTTTCTAACCCGCGTTCAACTTTCTAAAAATAGAAAAAACCTGGTCGCTGCTTCACGCGACATGCAGTTTGGGACGAATAAACTTACATTTCCATAGCTACCGGCGCGTTTTTCCAACATTTGAGAAGACTAATGTTGTAGGAATATGTACCACAGTTTTACGAATTCCAAAATGGGAATATTTTTTCTTTTATTTGATACAGATGCGAGCTGCCAAAGGTACGAAGCTGACTGCTGCGCAGGGATGCTTGCTTGGAGGGAAATTGGACACGTTAGATCAAGTATCGCGTTGTTTAGGCGGAAGAGGAAAATGAGAAAATCGCCGACAGTTCCGCCGAACTATCTGTGATTGTCGGTCGTCTTGAAGGGCTCGAGTCCACTCGCGCTGGTAAAACGCGCGCTCGCTTATGGGGATCGGGATGACGATTCTTGGTTTGTCCAAACTGTACCTTCATGTGCGTTCGCGGAGCGCTGATTGCAGGAGACAACGCCAATTTGCTGCACCTCAACAGCCCGCTTTCATACTTGGTCGTGATTTGTGCCGCCCCTCCGGGGCTCGTCTGTTTTTTTTACGCTTACCCACCCTTCCGCCTTCACATGCGCTCGGCTCCAGAGGTGGGCTAACTTCTTGACGGGCCTCCGGCCCTGATCAAGGTAGCAACAACAGCGTTCAGTCCCAAAAAGTATTCCGTTCCTTACTGACTGAGCATGGCCGAGACCGATCGGGAGGTTGAAGTTCTGAGCTTAAGTTGGATCATGTCGCCGACGGCGCTCATCCCCGGACGGTCTTGGGGCACGGAACCTGGTGCATGCCGCCGATCCGTATGTCCCGATGAACCGCTTCCGGGTGGTCGACGCCGCTGCTAAACTGGAGCCGCTATGTTTCGAACTGATGAGGATTATGATGAGTTCGCGGAGTACATTCGGCGCCGTGCTCGATACGTTTTGAGCAGCCGGCAACGAGAGTTTATCGATGCAGTACTTCTGACCAGCAAAAAGCGGGCGTCCGTAATGCCAAAGGGCCAGGTCCTGTGGCGCGCAGCCTTGGGCTGCATTCCAGAAGAAGGCGTGTATCCGTACGACCTCTTCTTTTTGGAGTCCATAAATCCACACCCGCTTGAGCGAATGAAGCCACTAAAGGACCGAGCACAAGAAGGGCGTGTCAATCCGAAGGGTATCCCGTGCCTTTATGTGGCGACCGACGCTGAAACTGCGATGATGGAAACGCGACCTTGGGTCGGTTCAGTTCTCACCGTTTCTCAACTCGTTTTGCTCAAGGAGATTACAGCGGTTG
>JASLFF010000775.1 GCA_030150795.1 Terriglobales bacterium
CCTCGATGCTCAGTGCCGCGGGGTACAAGACCCGGCAGGCAGCTTCAGGCATGGAAGCGCTAGCCATTCTCAATTCCACGGGCGAGTTCGAATTGATGCTGTCAGACCTCATGATGGCGGAACTGGACGGAATCGCGCTGCTGGAACGTTCGAAAGAAAAATACCCCGATATGCCGGTGATCATGGTCACCGCGGTCCATGATATTTCGGTTGCGCTCGCGGCCATCCGCAATGGCGCTTATGACTATCTGCTGAAACCCTTTGAGCGTGAACAGCTTCTCGCGATGGTTCGGCGAGCCCTGGAACACCGCCGTCTCAAGCTGGAAAACCGCGCCTACCAGTCAAATCTTGAGTCCCTTGTTGCGGCCCGCACAGAACAACTTCGCCAGGCCATGACGGACTTGGAGCGTTCCTATGACATTACGCTGGAAGCTTTGGGCGACGCCCTGGATTTGAAAGACGCCGAGACAGAAGGCCATTCCAAACGCGTCACCGCGTTCACCATCGCCATTGCCCGCGCTATGGGGCTTTCAGGCGACAAAATCCGCGTAATCGCCCGCGGCGCTTTCCTGCATGACATCGGCAAGATGGCCATTCCGGACGCTATCCTGCGCAAGCCGGGTGCTTTAACTGAAGCTGAAACAGAAATCATGCGCGAGCACTGCTTCCGCGGATACCAGATGCTCAAGAAAATTCCCTTTTTGTCTGAGGCCTCTGAAATCGTGTACTCGCATCAGGAGCGTTTTGACGGCACCGGTTACCCGCGCGGTTTGAGCGGCCAAAGCATACCCTTGGGCGCTCGTATTTTCTCTATTGCCGATACGCTGGACGCCATTACCTCTGACCGGCCTTATCGTGCCGCCCAGACAATTCAAGTGGCCCGTGAAGAGGTGGAGCGGTTCTCAGGCCGGCAATTCGACCCGGAAGTTGTCCGTGTTTTCATGGAAATGCCGGACACCATCTGGGAGGATCTGCGCAAAGAAATCAATTCCCAGATCGATCATTTCGCTTATCCCATGAAGCAAGTCGCGGCCCTGGCTGGCACAAGCCGATCATCTTAGTTCACTTCCCTGCCTGGATGACTTTTTCAGCCGACAATAGAAACAGGCGCAATGGCTGCATTTTCCTCGCCAAGGCACTAGAATCACTTCTGGGATATAGATTGGAAAGGTGCTTATGGCTGTCCTAACGGATGCAGAAATCCAGAAGGAATTGGGTTCTTTGAATGGATGGCAGCGCAACGGAAGCGCGATTCAGCGAGTCTTTCGTTTCCCTGACTTCAAAGCGGCAATGCAGTTTGTAAACAGAATTGCTGAAGCTGCGGAGCAGGCCAACCACCATCCCGACATTGATATTCGCTACAACACGGTCACCATGGCCCTGGTATCCCATGATTCGGGGGGAGTTACGCAACGGGATGTTCGAATGGCCGGCGTTATCAACAAGATCGCCGGTTAGCTGGGCTGGGCCTCTTCCAGGGCTTTGGCCAGACGGTCCAAATTCTGCTGGATCGTCTCCAGTTGGTCTTCGCAAAACTTGTTGAATTCGTTCAAGGGATCGCCATGTGCCATCAGATCATCAAGAAAATGGCGGACGCGTTCACGGCCCTTTTCGCTGGCAAAGACCAGCGCCAGTCCACTTAATCCCAGTAATGTTGCCGGCAGAAACCAGTTTTTCATGTCATTCCCTTCCGGGGGAATCGGCACTTGCTGACAATATGATGCTTCAAAACAGCCCGGAATTGTACCTTTGGCCAGTTACTTTGGTAATGTCCTGATTCCTGAAACGCCATCGCTGGATTTTAAGGATCATTTCGAAGTAAGGCCCACGGCTTTACAAAAATTGTCGATTTGAGAGCAGCATTTCTGAAACTTCTACGCATCTCACGGGTCAAGATTTCTAGAAATCCATAGAGGTGGAACGCCATGAAGGCAAAGTGGGCAGCCTCCGTTTGTGCCGTTGCGTTGATTTTTGGTTTGAGCGCAATTGGTCAGGAAAACGGCAATTCCAACGATCCGGTTCTTAAAACACGTCCGAACGACAGAACTGACAAAGACGATAGAAACACTCCGCCTCCGCCATCGGCAGCTTATCCCGGTCCAGGCAATCCCTCGTCCACATACGGCGCGCCTCCGAATGCCATTCCCGACGGGTCGCGGTTCATCATTAAGCTGAAAGATACCCTTGATACCAAGAAAATGCAGGATGGCAAGCACTTCAAGGCTGAACTTCGCGAAGATCTGGTGACGCCCAGCGGCCTCATTATTCCGAAAGGCCGCACTATCAAGGGCCATGTGGGGCGATTTGAGCACGGTTTTACCGGCTCCAAGATGCAATTGGCCCTGGATGAAATCGAAACGCGAAACGGGTGGGTTCCGCTGATCGGGACTGTCACGGGCGTTCCGGGAGATCCTTCCATCAAGGCAACAGGTGAAGAAGGCGAAGTCTACCGCAAAGGTCCGGATAAGCGAAAGGTTGTGACAGACGCTGCTATCGGCGCAACCGTTGGTGCTGTTTCAGGCTCGGTAATCGGTGGACGCAAGGGCGCAGCTGTTGGCGCGGCAGCTGGCGCGGGTCTGGGAACAGGGACCAGCTATCTGTTTAAAGGCGGGGAGATGAAGCTGGATAAAGGCACCCAACTTGAAGTCCGGCTCGACCGCGATTTGGTCGTCCCCACGCACTAAGCGCTTTTGTTATGAAAGGGTCATGGAGAAAGGCGGAATAGGGCCTGGATTCATGGCCCTAAGTGTTGCCTCAAAATTAAAAGATATTAAACCGCAAAGTTTCCTTAAGTTTCATATTGCACCGACACTTAGTCGCAAAAATTGCGTCTAAGCTACCATGACGCCTCGAGCCTCAGGTCGCCGTTCTGATACTGCCGGGCACAACTTTGGCATTTGCATGCTCGCGGTCGTCGTATTTCTCGTCTTGCTGATGTGGTACTTCAAGGGTCATCAGAACTCCCAGCCTCTGCCGCAGAGGCCGCCGGGAATACTCCACGCGCTCTGATTTGTCCGGTCCCTTAGCAGCCGTAATTTGCCCTTTTCAACCTTGCCAGCTACACTCACTTGTTTTCTTCAGGGACGTCTAACCATAACGTCTTCAAACCGAAGGGTGGAGTGTCAATCCATGCTGCTGCGTCGCGCCTCGTCTTTCTTGATCTTGATAACGATTTTTTCACTTTGTGCTTTTGGCCAAAGAAACCGTGGTGACCGGCCACCCACCCCCATGCCGAGGGCCAGTCCTGCTGAACAAGCCAAGCCTGCCGGCACCCCGGCCGCCGAGGCAAAAAAAGAACAGCCGGAGCAGCCGCCAATCGTTACGCACCATGAAATCCATGTTGGCGGCAAAACGCTGCATTACACAGCCACCACAGGCATGATGCCGCTCAAGAACAATGACACTGGCGAGGTTGAAGCGCACATCTTCTTCATCGCTTACACGCTCGACGGCCAGAATGAACACCGGCCGCTCACGTTCTCTTTCAATGGAGGTCCGGGTTCCGCTTCTGTCTGGCTTCACATGGGCGCAATTGGCCCAAAGCGCGTGCGCATGCAGCCCAATGGCATGATGCCTCCTCCGCCCTATCAATTGGTGGATAACGAACAAACCTGGCTTGACCAGACTGATCTCGTTTTCATTGACCCGGTGGGCACCGGCTACAGCCGCGCCGTAAAACGCGATCAGACAAGAAAATTTCTTGGTCTCAAGGGCGACATTGAATCCGTAGGTGAGTTCATTCGTCTGTATCTTGGACGTTATGAGCGCTGGTCATCACCGCTCTTCATGGTAGGTGAAAGCTACGGCACCACGCGCGCCGCCGGCCTTTCCGGCTACCTGGTGGAGCACGGCATCGCATTCAACGGCATCATGCTGATCTCCAGTATCCTGAATTTCCAGACCACTGACGGCTCTCCCGGCAACGATCTTCCTTTCATTCTCTTTCTACCGACGTATGCAAGCGCGGCGTGGTACCACAAAAAACTGGGTCCTGAGTATGAGCAGAATCTTGACAAGCTGCATTCT
>JASLFF010000011.1 GCA_030150795.1 Terriglobales bacterium
CGAATGATATCGCCATCACGCAGCTCGGTCTTCAAGCCAGCGCTGGAAAGATCCACCTCAGCAGTATGGCGGGCCTGGCGATCGTCAATGCGATCGATAAACGTTTTCTGGCCTGAAGCGGTTGTGGTAAAACCACCGGCATAGCCTAGGACCTCGCCCAGGTTTTCATGCTCCTTTAACTCATAAATTCCTGGGACGTTGACGCTGCCGGCCAGCGCTACCAAACGGCCCACAGGCGGCACCAGAATTACATCGCCGGAGAGCAATTGCACGTCCTTAGTCTTGTCGCCAAAAGCGATGAGGTCGTAAAGGTCGAAGCTGGTTACGTCTTTGCCTTCGCGCCTGAGCAATATACGCCGCATGGAGCCGCGCTTGGATGGGCCTCCGGACGCAAAGAGCGCATTCACCAGCGTGCTGAGCGAGCTGACAGTGTAAGAACCCGGACGCCGCACCTGCCCAACCACAAATACCTGAACAGCACGCAGCCGTCCCAGGGTCACGTCAAGCTCAAAGTTCTTAAAGACGCGGCTGATTGCCGATTTGAGGTAAGTATTGAGCTGGTCATATCGCACGCCCGCCACGCTAACGGGACCAACTTTGGGCAGATAGATTGCGCCCGTGCGGTCCACCACGGCCCGGTAATTCACATCAATCTGCCCCCAGGCCCGCACCAGCAATTCGTCGCCGGGACCAATCAGATAATCCGGCGTAACGGGAATGCGGTCCACCGGCGCAAATGTGGACGGCACATTGCGGAACAAGCTCTGGCCAAAGATGTTGAGGTGGTACCCCAAAGAGCTGCTGACAAAATCCTGAAATTCGATGTCGGGCTCGGGCAGGAGTGGAATAAATTCCGGAACTCTGGCCGATTCTCTCTGCAACCGCTCTTGCGCCGATTCCTCGACTCTATCCTCATACTGCTGTTGTTGTGGCAGTGGCTGTGCACTGGGAGGGTTCGTGATATGTACGCCTGTCGAGCGACGGTCAAAACTGTCAGTCGGCGTCGGAGAGGCTGCGGGGCGGTCGATTTGGGCGGAACTAACACCAATGAAAACGCAAACGAATAAAAATATTATGACCAATTGATAGCGCAAGATTGTCATCTTTAGATGCAAGTCTCCGAAATACGACGCTCTCACGAACTAAGCCGGCCGGTGTGGATGCAACGCATCTTCCGGGTCAAGAGTTGGACTCAACGATAGGCGTCAATGACCAGAACTATATCGCAAAAAGTCTTGCTTTGCCTAGCATTCGACAAGTGAAAGCACAGCCGCTTGAGGCATTTGCATGTGAACACCTAACACATGCGGTAAGGGATTTTTGGGGAAAACTTGCCATCCGTACAATCCATGTGCAAGTGTATGCATTAGCTTCCCCGGGGCGACGACGTTGCATAATCTGGCTTGGATTTCTCTTGCGCTGATAAAATAAACGCACGGGCCCGTAGCTCAGTTGGATAGAGCATCTGCCTTCTAAGCAGAGGGTCGCCCGTTCGAATCGGGCCGGGCCCGCCATTCAAATCAATAGCTTGCCCACAAAATACGCTCGCACGGAAGGTATCGCAAGGGTTGCAGAAGTAGCCGAAAGTTGACGGCCAGTTGTCGCCGTATGGCACATTTACGGCACATTCCAGATCGCTGTGTGCCAGGATGAGGCTGGCCTCTTTCCTTGACAATGGAATAACCTGCCGTCTTTCTGCAACCACGCTTTTGAGGTTATCCGTGACGACGCCAGGTGCTGGGCATGGCTGAATCTCAATTCTCGGAAAATCGCGGACTAATCTCGGCGGATTCGGAATCAAGAAATCAATAAACGGCCTGACGTTTCCTCCCATAATTCCCCCACGATCACACATACGAGAGACCAACTTGTCCTCTGGCTAGTGGGCGACCTCCGTCCGCACCCGAGTTATGTGCGACTTGGCATCAATGTTCCCGCCTCGAGGGCTGAACTCGCTGCTCGAAATGGGTGAAGACGCATTTCTCTTTCCCTTGATAGTGACATCAGATGGCATCGTCATCGATGGGGTACGCTCGCCTGGAAGTAGCGCGATTGCAAGGATGCACAGCGGTCGAATGCATCGAATCCAACATTTCTGAAGAAGAAGCCCTCCGTCGGCTTCTTCTTTGTCATCGCCCATCTCCAGGATTGCCACCCTTCACCCGGATCGCCATGGCACGCGACTTGGCGAAAGCATTGAGAGAAAAAGCTCTACAGCACCAGCAGACCGGTGGTAAGAGCAAGGGTTCGCCAAAATTGACGGAAGCTGAGAGGGTTGAGGTTCGCAAAGAGATCGCGACAGACGGCAGCAGCAGGTGGCGTTTCTGTCGGCACCTTGAGCCACGCACTACACGCACAAGAAGCCCAGTTTCAGAATCTAAATCTCGCCCTGTATAAGTGTAGGGATTACTAGTGCTGCCGGTCGACGCGGTGATATTCCCGAAACGTATCATACGTGTACGAGTTGCCAATCGTCCCGGTTGATCCGGTCAGCGTCGTCGCGGATCCCAAACCGTCCTGGTCATAATAGAATGTCGCGCCACGTAACATCGCGAGTGGTTCGTCAACTCCACCTTGCGTATATCGCGTAACCAGCGCACCCGTCTGATCGAGTTCTGCAACGGTATCGTTTCCGTCGTACAGATAATTGGTCGTCGCTGTGGAAGAACTTTTCTGAATCCTTCTCCCAAGCGGATCATATTTGAAAGTTACCGTTCCGCCAGCCCCCGGCAATACAACCGATGTCAGTGGGTTCTCAAAATCCAAGTTGTACGTTGTCGTCCCGCTAGAATCGATTTTGGTCAAAGTGTTTCCGTTCCCGTCACAAGTGAAGGTGGCGTCGGGGGTAGAGGTTAGTTCGTTCGACGAGTTGTACACGTAAAGAGACATGCCCAAGGCACAGATCGCCACGGCCATTTCTGAAGAAATGGTACTTATAGGAAGCGACTTTGTGGACGATCAGCAAGGACCGTTTTCATGATCTTGCACATCTGCGCCCGCTTGTGCAAGCCGTTCGACAATATCCTTGTGCCCTCCAAGCGCAGCGATCATCAGAGCAGATCGCCTTGTCGTCTTCATAATGACCAGCCCAGGCATTTTCAGACGCCGCCGTGCTTCTGATCAGCGGCCTCGTCGTGAAAAATCCTAACGTCTAACACGTCCAATAGTGCCTCCCTTCCCTCGTAGACGGCATGCCTTGGGAAGGTAAGCACCTTGCAAAGACAGTAACGAAAATCTTTAATCGGGACTTGAGAAAAATCGAAATAATCAATAAATGTCAGGGTGATATCGTCTGGACCAACCACCATGTCCTTTTCTTGGTCCCAGTAGGACGCCTCCCCAGGTTTACTCAGTCGCTTGATCAAAATCAATGATCTTGCTCGTGGGACGACCTTCAGGTTGGGCAGAGGAATATCGTCTTTCTCAATCTCTTCCTCATAAGAAAGGTCACTCACGACAAGCGAACTAAAAAGCAGTTGTCGTATCTCCTCAAAAGCATCTAGGGATCCGCCAATATTTTCTTGCCTCGAAAAGTAAATATTCCACAAGTGTCGAGAACACTCGCGATATGTGTTCATCAGTTCCGTAATGTCTCTCATGGCCATTGTGGGCTGCCTGGATTCCATTGTGTACCTCCAACCGGGGGAGTGGCCCCGTCTAGCCGGGATGGATAGCAAGTGCAATCTGGATAGGGTGCTTGGTTCCAAACATACCAATGAAAGTGGACGCCTGTTGGACTTCCGTGGGCACCGGGGCTACCCTGCTGCTCCCAATACATCGAAGGAGGGGGCAAGGGTTGCACTTCCCAGGTTCTTTGTTACATGGTCCCGGATTGCGAGTACCCGGATATGGAATTGGATCACTCTTTCCCGCTTCTTTGCGAAGTGGTTGTAAGCCAGATAGCCGCCCGCAACTACGCCAACACCAACGGCCACAGTCGTACAAGGTCCTGTAGCGAAACATACTACCACTGCTTCACATGTCCCCGAAGCGAAACAAGCTGCGGTGAGTGTACCCCCTCCGCCTCCAAGCCAAGGTAAAACTCCCTGCGTTGGATTTAACCCGCTTGGATCAGCGAAGTTGACGGGGTTGTTCAAAACATAGGGATAGAAATTGATCCCCGCGGCAAACCCAGTCGGGTCCTCATTGAGGAATCGGGCTGTCGTTGAGTCATAATACCTAGCACGATGGTATCTCAGCTCCGTTTCAGCATCGTAATCGCGTCCCGTGTACTGGAAAGGATTGCTGATTGATCCGGTAGACGTTACGAGGTTGCCAAAAGTATCATACGAATATGTATTCGAAAGCGTACCCGTAAGGCCGCTGAGCGATGTGATGGAGCCAAGGGCGTCCTGGTGGTAGAAACCTGCTGGGCCGGACCTGATCTCCGCAAGAGGCTCATCGGCTTCTTGCGTATTAGTGTACTTCCTAAGCGAATTGCCATTAGCATCGACCTCTAGGATCGAAGATCTCGCATCAGTGAGATAATTTGTAACCGTGGTTGTCGAAGACTGCGTAACCGCCCTTTGTATCCTCCGTCCAAACGGATCGTACTTGAATGATGACGTTCCACTTGGCATTACAACTGACGTCAACCGGTTCTCAAAATCCCAGTTGTAGGTGGCCGTCCCGCTCGAATCAATCTTAGTCAGCATGTTCCCGTTGCTGTCGTAGGTGAATGTCGCTGCAGGAGTTGACATGAGCTCATTGGACGAATTGTAAACGTACGGAGACATGCCCAGTGACGAAAGTCTATTTCCAACCGCGTCGTATGAGTAGCTCTCAGTGGTTGTTGTCCCTTGAGCCACCTATGTGAGTTGATATGTTGGATCGTAAGTATATTGCTCGGTTATGTTGTTGGGGTAATTGGTTTTGGCAGTGCGGTTGCCGGTGTTGTCAAATGCACCGACGTTGCGAGCGTTTTCATTTTGTTGAAACGTGAGACTTTTTGATTCAGCCCCAAATCGATTGCCACACCTGATCAACAAGCTATTTATTTTGGTTTTGTATAATAGCAGGCTTTCGAATCGGCTGGATAAATAACCGATGGATTTGTAAGATCTAGGATCAAGTTCTCAGATGCTTTCATTTGCTCAAGGCTCTTATCTGCGGTATAGCGAAATGTGTTAGCCCACGAGTTGAGTTTTATTTCTGAAGGTGAAACAGCCATCCATGTGCCTCTGAAGTCATAGGTTCTTCCATCCTTCAACACCACGTGCTGTTCAAACACTCCTGCTTCTTTGAGAATTAAGCGATCCGATAACGTTCCAACACTACAGTGCTGGTTCCAGGTTCCTTCGATGCGTTTTGTCAAGTTCTGCTGCTTACAACTCACGATAAATAAGAGCAGCAATAACAGACTGCTTCCTCCTGGCTTATTCAGTTGCATCTAGCCTCCTCAGTCCGTAGTATTTCCTGATAGATCAGGCGGCCCTGCCGTTTTCAAAAGCTGAATAATCATCATCTGAATCTTTACTTCCTCGGCATAAATGGCAATGATGTTGGGACTCCAGACAGGTTCAACCGTCGAAAAACCTCCACCCGCATTCAAGGCTTCGTAAACCGTTGTAGAACAGTTCTGTTTAGTTGAATCCCAAACCTTGTTGGGATTACTCTTGAAGGCATTCCACCATGCGGCAATTGCCGCCTCGTCAAGACCATCTATGTGAATAACCTTGTCCGCGGGTCGCTCTTCATCACTTATGTCGTCTTCAGGCTTCCGTCCGGTAATGGCCGGAGCGTGATACACATTATCTTTAATGCAGCCGCATGGCGTCTTTTTCGGAGTTCTCGGAGCTACATCGGGCCACCAGCTAATGTAGGTTCCATCTGCAAGCATTGCTGCGGAATGGCCAAAAAAATCTCCCTTTGGGTACCAGATAAAGGCATCAAGAAGGCCAAGCGGATCAATCGAAGTGGTGGGTCGATTGTGTACGTATCTATAGTTGTTTGCACCTGCCTTGAATTGCATTGGATCCTGAGTCAGGAATCTGCCTGCATCTGGGTCGTAGTATCTGGCGCGATAGTAATAAAGGCCCGTTTCAGCATCCCACTCTCTTCCGGTATACCGGAACGGCTGCGTGAATGTGCCTGTGGAGGACGTCACATTGCCAAAGGAGTCATATACAAAGCTGTCGCTGATCGTTCCCGCTGACGTGCTGAGGGACGTAACGGAACCCAATCCGTCGGCTTGGTAGAACTTCCAGGTTGCACCACGATAGACCGCCAGAGGCTCATCAATGCCAGATCCGAAGACGTATCGGGCAGCCAAATTCCCGGCTCCGTCAGTTTCCACACTTAGATTGGCTCCGTCGTACACGTACACGCTCCCGCCTTTTTGTATTCTCCTACCGAACGGGTCATATTTGAAAGTTACGGTAGTCTGGTTCGGCGGTTGAACTGACGTCAGGCGATTCTCAAAATCCCATGTGAAAGTCGATGTTCCAGTTCTGTCAGCCTTGGAAAGCGTATTGCCGTTGTTGTCGTAGGTGTAAGAAGTAGATGACCCTGCTGCCGTGATCTCATTTGAGCTGTTGTAGGCATAACTCGGGACCGAGAGCGAGCTGAGCCGGTTGCCCACCGGATCAAAAGTATATGCCTCGGTGCTGCTGGCTCCCTGGGTCACGCCGGTAAGCTGGTAGATATTGTCATATCCGTAATTTGAAACCGTGCTGTTCAGTTGGTTGGCCTTGCTGGTGCGGTTGCCAGCCAGATCATATGCGTAGGTGGCTCCGTCAAGAGTGTTTACACCTAATTTGTGCAAAACGGATTGCAGGTGCGAAACCGGATCATATCCGTAGCTCGTTGTGATTCCATTCGGCCTAACGAGCTGCGTTCTGCGGCTTAAAGCGTCATAACCCATTGTGAACTGACCGGCGCCGGAATCTGTCAGCGTGGTGAGTCGGTTCAGCATGTCATAGGCGTAGGTATTGGTGCTGCCGTCGGGCGCGGTGAAGCTCGTCCGATTCGAAGCAGCGTCATACGCATAAGAATTAGAGAACGTTGGCGCTGGAGTGCCCGGCAGGAACGCGTACTGCGTGGTAGTCCCGATCAGCCGGCCCATGTTGTCATAGGCAAAGCCATACGTACCCGTGGGATCGGTGACCTGCTTGAGCTGGCCTTTGGCGTCATAAACAAACTGCGTGATGCTGGACGCCGTGGGCGCGTCCGGCTTGGGCGAGGTTACTGTCAGCAGGCAACAGTAGATACTGTGCTCCCGCAGGTAGCTGCCCTAGTTCCGTCTGAAAATATCGCGTAAAGAAATGCGCTTTAGCAGCCGCTAGGTAGCAACAAAAAGGCCCCGAAGTATGAGCATAATCATCCGGGCTGTCCGCGCTCATGTAAAACTAACCCCCTTAAATTGGATGGGATTCGAAGCCATCCAAAACGGGTGTAGGGATATCCATCACAAACTTGATAGACACGACCTTTTTGTCCATCACGCACACGGTAAACCATAATGTTCCTGCCATCAGCTAAATTCCGGGCACACGGTCCCTTTTCCCAAGTTCCAGCCTTTTCCACGTACATTAGATACTCTGATTGCGGTGACCAGTACAACGGCGTCAGAACCTTATTGCCATCAAAAAGCGTTCTCTGAATTGCCCCTTTGGAATCTGCCAACACAAATTTGTTGTCACGAGTGCGGTATGTGATCCATTTGCCATCAGGAGACCGTTGAGCATCTGTACTAGCGGGAATTTCTGTGGGACTGTTTGCGTCCTTGTATTCCTCCGCGAGCTTACTTGCGTCCTGGGCCGGAACCGTGAACTGCTTCGTGGCCGGGTTGACGCCGAATACAATGATTTCGAGTTTTTGGCCATCCATCCAACCGATGCTTAAGCCTTCCTTGCGTTCTTTGTTCGTCAGCTCCTCCAGCATATCTTTCGACGGTGCTGACTTGCTACACGAAGATGTTAACCCTAAACACATGACTATGAGCAGTTTGATCTTCAGGTTCATCAACTATTTCCCCTCATCAACTATTTTCCCTGCCAGAATGGCACGGAGAAAATAGGGGCCCCGAACCAATTTAGGTTTAGATTGATACCGCAGCCGCCAAATGTTCCATTCAGCCAAGTATTGCTGTTCGGACCAAATACCGGATGATAAGCGGGATGTACGCCTTGCCCATTCGCGGCTTGATATCCCGCTGCACTGTTGATTAGACAACTGGCGGTATCGCACTTCGCGGTACCGTTGTAGTAAGTGATATTGCCCGTGAAGGGATCAAGCGGCCTGCCGCCTTGCGATTCCTGAGTAGTATTCCAGCCTTGAAGTTCGCCGTTTATAGGCCCACCACTCAATGCATGCTCTTTTCCATCACTGTCTATAACTCTCGCATCGCAGTGTTGAGCTCCGATCCGACCTAAATGGGCATATTCAATTCCACGACATCGAACCACGATTCGGCACTTTTTATTCTTGCAATCAGGGCTCAAGCCGCTTGAATCTGTGAAAGTCTCAGGATTGTTATTGACGTAACGATAAAAATTAACTCCGCCGCCATTGAAGTGAAGCGGATCTTCGCTGATGAATCTGCCGGTAGCCGAGTCAAGGTACCTCGCTCGCAGGTAATAGAGTCCCGTTTCTGAATCGAGTTCGCGCCCGGTGTAACGGTACGGATTGACGAACGAGCCAGTTGAGGCCGCGGTGTCGCCGAAGGCGTCATTTGTATACGAAGTCGACATTGCACCTGTAGGATCTGTTAATGAAGTAACAGAGCCGAGGCCACTCTGCTGGTAAAAACCAGTTGTTCCCGACCTCATTTCGGCAAAAGGTTGATCGATGTCTTCGCCCTGTGTGTATCTGGCAAACAGATTTCCCGCGCCATCAACTTCCTCAATAACATTCGCGCCGTCGTAGACATAATTCGCCGTGCCAGATGAGGAACTCTTCTGGATTCTCTTGGCGAAGGGATCGTATTTGTACGTTACAGTCCCGCCGGAGCCTAGAAGAGTTACGCTGGTCAAACGATTTTCGAAGTCCCAGTTGTATGTTGTCGTCCCGCTGGAGTCGATTTTGGTCAGCGTGTTTCCGTTGCCGTCATAGGTGAAGGCGGCGTTGGGGGTGGAGGTCAGTTCATTCGACGAGTTGTATGCGTACGGAGACATGCCCAGTGACGAGAGCCTATTTCCAACCGCGTCATAAGAGTAGCTCTCGGTGGTCGCTGTCCCCTGGGTGACTTGAGTGAGCTGGTAAGTCGGATCATAGGTGTACTGCTCAGTTATGTTGTTGAGGTAATTGGTTTTAGCGGTGCGATTTCCGGCATTGTCATACGTGTACTCAGCGCCGTCCAGAGTCACCGTTCCTGCCTTATGTAACACGTTCAACAGGCGCGACAGGGAATCGTAGCCGTACGTGGTGTTGACGCCGTTGGGGCGGTTCAGTGCTGTGCGGCGGCTGAGCGAGTCATAGTTGAAACCGAACTGGCCAGTCAGCGAGTTGGTCAGCGTGGCGAGCCGGTTCAGGGCGTCATAAGCATACGTGTTGGTGCTTCCGTCGGGCGCAGTGAAGCTGGTGCGATTTGACGCTGCGTCATAGCCATACGCGTTTGAGTAAGTGATTCCCGGCAGGAACGAATACTGCGTGGTGGTCCCGATCAGCCGGCCCATGTTGTCATAGGCAAAGCCGTACGTGCCGGTGGGATCGGAGACCTGTTTGATCTTTCCCGCC
>JASLFF010000015.1 GCA_030150795.1 Terriglobales bacterium
CGCCGGTATGCATTTGTATGCCCACGATAAAGCGCGCATTGCGCAAAAGCGCATCCTGCAGTTGGCCCAGCCGCAGCTTCAAGAAAGCTGTGTCATGGTCTTGATCAATGCCGGGCGTGCGGCCATAGCCTTCGTCCAGCATCATCTGTTCGCTGTAATGGGCCCAGCCCTCTGCGTTGGAGCTGCATCCCAGCAGCTTGCGCACTTTTGACGGCGCGTATGGCACCCAGAGGAACTGCGTGTAATGTCCCGGATAAACCTCATGCACCGCCGTGGAGATAATCGTGCCGCGATTGAAGCCCGCCATGTGTTCTTCCACCTCCTCTGGCTTCCATGTCGGCTCCGGCAGCGTGACGTTAAAGAAAGCTTCCTTTGCAACTTTCTCAAACGGTCCGGGCGTGTCCATGGATGCGAACGTAAGAGCGCGGGCAAATGGCGGGGTCTCTTCAACGATGGGCAACACTTCTGATGGCAGTTTGACGATGTGATGCTGGGACAAAAAATCTTTCAACCCGCCGAGCGTATCGCGAAAAGTCTGCAATAGCTTGTCAGGCGCAGGATGGTCTTTTTCCAGTTCCGCCAGGATCTCGCGCGGAGTTTTGTTGGGATCGAGCTTGGCTGCCGTTTCTTTGAATGACTGTTGGTTCAAATGCAGATTGGCCATGCCGATTTCCAGCAATCGAGCCAGAGGGATATCGACATCCTCGTCGTACAGCAGTTTCTTACTGTAATTTTCCGCGCCAAGGCGGAAGTCGCCATGTGCCTGCGGCTTCAGATCTTTCTCCATCCATTGGCCATAGCTTTTCAACTCGTCCATCACTTTCTGGTTGGCCGCCTGGAATTGCGCAAGCAGCGCCTGATCTTTTACATCTTTGAAGGCTTCAGGAACGTCTTTCTGGAAAAAGCCGATCAGTCCCGGAATTTGCTCCAGCGCCACATCCACATAAATAGGCGGAGGATTCTTCAGGTTCTGACGCGCTGCCTGAAACACGGCCGGAACCTGCTTTTCCCGGGCGATGACGGACTTCAACCGGTCGGCCGGCGGCGCAAACGTGCGCGCCATGATCACGAAGATAGAGTTGGTGATGCCGGAAGAATACAGATCAGGGTTCTTTTCCCACTGGCGGATATTTTCCAGCGAGAGTAGACGCGCATTGATGTCATTCAACACCAGCGTATGGTCGACCCGAGTTGCCGCCGAAAGCTGCAGCGGATCAATCTTGGTGATTACCTTTTGAAAATTCTTTAGCGTTGTGATCTGCTCGTCCAGCGAGCCCTTGGAATAATCTTCCAACTGGCTGTCATACTGGTGAAATCCCGATGCTGTACCCGCGGAAGGGTTAAATTTGAAGTAGTACTTATCAAAATATTGGTCGGCCAGAGAGTTAAAGACCTTGTCATTGTTGGCGGAGTCAGAAGCGGGCATGGCATGGTGCTGGGCCTGTACTGTTAAAGCTACTAACAGCACAGCAAAAAAAGGAATAAATTTCACAAGATCTCCTGCAATTTAAAAATAGTTAGACTTGCGGCGATCCGGGCTGTGAGCGAAGAGATTTAGATGCGCGGGCTCGGATCGTCCGCTGGTTTTCGTCGCTCGAGCCTACTTCTGCTTGTACACCGTGCCGCCCTTCATCACCATCACCGGATCTTGCAACAGAGTCACGTCTTTCAGCGGATCTCCGTTCACGGCAATGATGTCGGCAAAGTTTCCGTTCTCAATGGAGCCGATCTTGGACCATCCCAGCAGATCGGCGGCGTTCACCGTGGCGGTCTGGATGGCCTGAAGCGGCGTCATTCCAATCTGCACATACACAGCGAACTCATGCGCGTTCAAGCCATGAGGATACACGGCGGCATCAGTACCGAACGCAATCTTCACGCCTGCGTTGAATGCCTTCTTGATGTTCTGGCGACTGACGGCTGTTACTTCTTTCATCTTGGTCGCATACATTGCCGGCAAGCCGATTCTGGCCGCGTTTTCGCGCATCCAGTCCGCTAGATACAGCGTGGGCACCAGATACGTGCCATTCTTTTTCATCATCGCAATACCGGCATCGTCAATGTAAGAGCCGTGCTCAATTGAATCCACTCCGGCTTCGGACGCCCACGCAATTCCCTGTGCGCCGTGCGCATGTGCCGCCACTTTGCGGCCCAGGCGATGCGCGTCGGCAACAATCGCCTTCATTTCTTCCAGCGTGTATTGTGAGGCACGCGGATCATCGCCTTTGGAAAGCACACCGCCGGTGGCGCAAACTTTGATCACGTCGGCGCCATATTTAATGATCTCGCGGACTTTGTGCTGCACGCCTTCCACGCCGTCGGCTGCGCCATCTGACTTGGCGTGCCATTCATACGGCAGCAGGTTCTGGTCGCAATGGCCGCCGGTAATGGAGAGCGCCGGGCCGCTCGCCATGATGCGCGGGCCGGGAACCATGCCTTCATTGATGGCATCGCGCAACGCGATATCGGTATAGCCGCTGGCGCCCACGTTGCGCACCGTGGTGAAACCGGCTTCCAAAGTGATCCGCGCATTCTTAGCGCCGATCAGCGCTTCCTTGGGAATTGAAACGCCCAGTTCCTGGTAGCCAAAATTAGGATCGAACGTCAGATGCGTGTGGGCATCAATCAATCCTGGCAGAAGCGTAGCGTTGGGCAGATTGATTACACCGGCGCCTGCCTGATTGTCGGCCTGAGATCCGCCGCCCGAAACACTGGTGATCTTGTCGCCATCAATCACGATGGTTACATTGTCGAGCATCTTCCCGGCCTTCACGTCCAGCATGTGGCCGGCATGAATCACAACATGCTGCGGTTGCGCGGGCTGAGTAGGTTGTTGAGCAAAAGAGGCGCAGGAGAGGACGAGGGCAAAGAGGAAGAGTTTCAGAGTTTTCATAAAGACGGGCGGATTATAACAGGCCGGCAAGACATCTTGTGGGGCACTTGGTACATCGGTAAGCTCCTGGAAAATCGGTACGCCGTTAGCTTTTGATTTATTCTCCGTGCTGAGTATTATGAATGTTCCGCTAAGGACCTTCGAACCATGGCCTCTGAACCAGAACAACCCGAAACCCTAAATACTGACAAATGGATGTCCAAGGGTGATGCCGCTCGTGCCCGGGGCGTGTCCCGGCAGGCCATTTGGGAACTGGTCAACCGGGGACGATTAACCACCTACCGGTTCAAAGGCAGGGTTTATGTCTCCCGTGCGGAAGTCTTAAGCTTCGCGCCTCGACCGAGAGGGCTGAAGGAATCGGGGTACGTCAGGGTTAAAACGGTTCGACCCAAGAAGAAAAAGCTTGATCCCGCGAAATGGATCTACATTGTCGAGGCCTCGCGCGAAACAGGCCTTCCGCGGCTCGCGATTGTCGATTTGATCCGACGAGGCCGCATAAGAAAGATCGTCAGCGCGGGCAAGACATACGTATCGCGTGCCGGAATTGAAGAGTTTATGAAGCGCACTCCGGAAGCGAAAAACAGAGCTGCAAAAAAGAAATAATTCCGCGCACCAGGTTAGGCCGGTTTGTATTCAAAAGAAAAGCTCCCGAAGCACGGGAGCTCTTTATCTCTATTTGCGCTTCGACTTACTGCAACAGCGTTCCGTTCGTGTCTTCTTCAGCCTTCTCCTGCAGCACAACGGCTGACGCCACGCGATCGCCTTCTTCCAGATGCAGCAGTCGCACGCCCTGGGTTGAGCGGCCGGCTTCGCGAATGGTCTTGGTGTCAATGCGGATGATCTTGCCGAACTGACTAATCAGCATGGCTTCAGAAGATTCGTCTACCAGCATGATTCCGACCACGTTTCCGTTCTTCGCCGTGGTCTTCACGTTGATCACGCCTTTACCGCCGCGCGATTGCAGCCGGTATTCTTCCACCGGAGTACGTTTGCCGTAGCCCTGCTCGGTCACGCTCAGAATCAGGCTCGGCACAGTCTCTTCCGTTGCCTTGCCGTCTTTGTCTTTGCCATTCGTCTTCTTTGCGTCTTTGGGTGTCACGGCCACGCCCACGATGTAGTCGTTTTTGTCCAGGTCCATGCCGCGAACGCCATACGCGGGGCGCCCCATCGAGCGCACATCTTCTTCGTCAAAGCGGATCGCCTGGCCTTCATGTGACGCCAGGAAGACGATCTGATTGCCGTCGGTCAGGCGCACCGCCACGAGTTCATCTTCCTTATCGATGCCGATGGCGATGATTCCGCGCGACATCACGTTGGAGAAGTCCTTTACCGGCGTTTTCTTCACCGTACCTTTTTTCGTGGCAAAGAAGATGTAACGGTTCTCCTCTTCCAGATTACGGACTTCCAGCAGCGTGCGCACCGTCTCACCCGGTTGCAGCGCCACCAGATTACCAATGTGCTTGCCTTTACCCGCCGCGCCTACGTCCGGCACTTCATACACTTTCAGCCAATAAACGCGCCCAGTATTGGTGAACACCAGAAGATATGAATGCGTTGAAGCGCTGAAGAGATACTCGACAAAATCTTCTTCCCGCGTCTTCATGCCGGTTCGACCGGTGCCGCCGCGCCGCTGCTGGCGATACGTGGATTGCGGTGTGCGCTTGAGGTATCCACTATGGGAGACCGTCACGATCACCTGCTCATCGGCGATCAGGTCTTCCAGCGTGATTTCCGTTGATTCGTCAGTGATCTCAGTACGGCGCTTGTCGCCGAACTGCTCTTTCACTTCTTCCAGCTCTTTCACAATCACGCCGCGCAGCTTTTTGTCAGAAGCAAGAATGGATTCCAGTTCGGCAATCTTTCCACGAATCTCTTCCAGTTCTTTCAGGATTTCTTCGGTCGATAGCCGCGTCAGGCGATATAGCTGCAGTTCCAGGATGGCATCGGCCTGCCGTGGCGATAGCTTTCCTTCCGCCCCGCCCACCTTGGCCTGAATTGCCTTGTCGACGATCTTGTATTTTGCCGCCAGCAAATTCTCTTTTGCTTCAGCGCGTGAGCCCGACCCGCGGATGATCTTGATCACTGCATCCATATTATCCAGCGCGATTTTGTAGCCTTCTAAAATGTGTTCGCGCTCGCGGGCTTTTTCCAGCAGGTAAACAGTGCGCCGGCGCACCACATCCACGCGGTGGTCGATGAAGTGCTGGATCGCCTGCACCAACCCCATCTCTTTCGGCTGACCGTTTACCACGGCCAGGAAGATCATGCTGGAGCTTTCCTGCATCTGCGTGTGCTTGAAAAGCTGGTTCAGGATGATCTGCGCTTCGGCCCCGCGCTTCAGCTCCACAACGATCCGCATTCCGTCGCGGCCAGACTCATCGCGCACGTCGGAGATATCGTCAATGACCTTGTCATTCACTAGCTGTGCAATGCGTTCCACAATCTTGGCTTTGTTTACCTGATAAGGAATTTCCCGCACGATGATCGCTTTGCGTCCCTGATTCAGGTCTTCAATCGCCGCCTTGGCACGCATCACAAACTTGCCTCGGCCATGGGTGTAAGCGGCTTCAATCCCGCTGCGCCCATAAATGTAAGCGCCGGTCGGAAAGTCCGGGCCTTTCACGATCTTCAGGATCTCTTTGAGCGGCGTGGCTGGCGCGATGACCAATAAAATCGCCGCTTCCACAATTTCCGTAAGATTATGCGGAGGAATGTTGGTCGCCATGCCCACGGCGATTCCGTTTGATCCATTCACTAGCAGATTCGGAATTCGTGTTGGCAGGACTGTTGGCTCAACTGTCGATTCGTCATAATTCGGCGTGAAGTCGACAGTCTCTTTGTCGATATCTTCCATCAACGAGCCGGCAATGCGTTGCAGCCGGCACTCGGTATATCGCATCGCCGCCGGTGGATCGTTATCCACGGATCCAAAATTTCCCTGGCCGTCAATCAGCGGATAGCGTAGTGAAAAATCCTGCGCCATGCGCACAAGCGTGTCATAGATGGCTGAGTCGCCGTGAGGATGGTAAAGGCCCATAGCCTGTCCTACCACCTTGGCGCACTTGGTGTATTTCTTGTTGTACTGCAGGCCCATCTCCTGCATTGTGTATAGAACGCGCCGGTGTACCGGCTTGAGTCCGTCACGCACATCAGGCAGCGCGCGGCCAATAATGACCGACATTGAGTAATCGAGATACGACCGCCGCATCTCCTCTTCAATGTTGATGGGTTGTATGTTTCCACCCGTACCACCGGGGCCATCGCCGCCCGGAGGAGGCGTCAACGGTAGCTGCGGATTCTGTTCATCTGCCATGTTTTTCTCTCATTCAGGATGGACGAATTTTCTGCACTCTGCGGGCATTTCCGGCATACCCTGCGACTATGTCGAAATGTGCGCTAAATAGCTGCATTTACAGGAAGTTATGTGCAAGAGGAATACAGGAAATTATAGCATAAAACCATGCAGTGTGGAACGCGCTGAAAGCTTACGCGGAGCAGGCATGACCGCCGGATAAGCAAATTGGTAATTGAGTAATTTTGTAATTGAGTAATTTCAAAACGGATGCTTTTTGCCGCCCAGACTTTCAATTACACATTTACCAAATTATCCAATTACAAAATCCTGCTCAATTCAGCTTCATCACCACGCCGCGATCATCATTCGCCTTTAAAGTGGCCGCAGAATCAATTTCATCCATTTGGATTTTCCTGAGTGTCTTGCTGGAGAAATCAAACAGCGTTCCGTTCATGATGGCGTAGTTCTTGGTCTCAAGCTGGTGACCATCTTTAAAGATGAAAACTGCCGCAGGGGTCTTGTCTTCAACGGGGACAGCAGCCGGAGGATCGGTCTCGTTATTTGGCTGGGATTGCTTATCAGAGTTTCTTTCTTCCTGCGGCTGGCGTCGACGTTCACGGGAATCCATGTAGTGCTCGCCATAACGGCTGCCACCCTGCTGGCTCATGGCGTCTCGAGCGCCTTGCAAATATGCGGCACGCAACTCGTCATCGCTTCGGTCGTTTGAGGACTGCTGGGAGGCCTGCTGAGCCGGCGCTGGATCGGCAGAACTGCTGTCAGCAACAGACGGATCGGCAACAGAAGGATAGCTTTCGTCGTTGTAGAAGGGATAGAAAACCGGTATCGGCAAAAATACCTGGCGGTGCGACCGGGGATTGCCAAATCGGCGCAGCGGACCATGGATACGGATTGAGCGTTGAGGGTGCACCCCAAAAGGTAGCTGAGTAGGTGAAACCACGCTGGCCGGAACGCCATGCTGGCGGCCATCCGCGGTCGGGGACACAACCGAAGCCGGCGCTCCATGGCTGAAAGTCTGGGCTTGTGACACTTGCAGAGCGAAAGCCAAAAACGAGACAACAAAAACTGATCGCGACATAAGGTCACCTGCTAGGAAACTGGCCATCGACTGCCTGTTAGATATGATAAACCCTTAACCACCGGGGTTACATTAAGTTTTGTGCCCAGTTCCTGAGGACAATCACGGTTAGAACGGCGCGGAGCACAAAGCATGCAGCCAAAATCAAGGCCAGAGGCCGCCGATAGCGGGTTTCAAGAAAGTCCGCAGCCAGTCCGCCAACAAATATGAACACAAAGCTCAGCCCTAAAGTTGCGTCCCAGATGCGGACTGCGGGAACCAGACTAAGCAGCAGCACTGCCGTCAAACTGGTGAGTAACGGAGCGGTGTTGCCAAAATAGCGGGCTCTGGGCCAGCTTCCATATGCGGTGAGTGCCGCAATGAACAGAAAAACCAGCACATAACCGTCTGTCCGCCCGGACAAAGCGAACGCCAGATTGCCTAAAGCTTCCAGTGTGGGCTTCTGCGCCAGAAGCGCCTTAACGCTTAATCCAAAGCTGCCGGTGAGCCAATAGATGATTGCCCACACCGAGCAGCCAATCACAGACGCATTGGCCAGGACTATGAGCGCCCTGCGCCGGCATCCTGGCGCCAGGTACATCATGTAAGCAAAAGCCAGCAGCACGAGCGTAAACGACCACCAAACTGTAGCCAGCGCAAAACCAATGGAAAGCCCCAGGATTGCGATCCGTGGCGCCCATTTCTTTGGTGGCGCATAAAGCGTATGTGCCACGCCGATCGCCGTGTAAATCAGCCCCAGGCTGCTCCATGCCAGCAGAATTTCCGGGCCGATATTGCTGCTGATGGTGATCATTGCCGGCGACGTGCAGTACAGCGCCAGTGCAACATAGCCGCCGTCATCGTCAAACAAGCGGCGCGCCACCCACCACAATGCCGCTCCGAGCCATGCGCCAAAAATAACGAATGGTAATCGCAGAAACCATGGCCGCGGAACAGCCAGGGCCGCACTTAGCTGCGGCGTGGCAACTTTTCTTGCGGCGGAAACCAGCCGTACCGGGAAAGCTGCCACCAAGCTGGTGAATGGAGATGGCTTCAAGGTTTTTTCACCAGCACCGGTCAGTCCAGAGGCAATGTAACGATATTCCAGGTCAGAAAGTTTGCGGGCGTTTGCGGTCCAGAGGCACTGAGCCATGAAAACCAGCAGCATCAGTCCGGCATATACCTGCGGCCAGCCAACCTTGAATTCTCTGAGCACCTGGAACATGAATTCACATTTGTATCATGCACTCGCGGCGAAAGCTCAGCGCATCGTACAGCTTGATCGCCTGTCTTCCCCATAAAACGGCAATTCTGATAGATTTTGCTGTTCTTTCACGCGCCGATCATCATAGAGTTGAAATATGGAGCTGGAGATTTCACCAAGCACCCCATCGCACAAGCTTTCATACATTTTCTATAACGATCGCGGCTTGCGCGCCGGCTGGCGATTGCTGATTTATTTCGGGATGATCTTTGTCCTGGTGCTGGGAGCGCGATTCCTTGTCAGGCGTCTGAGCTCCGGGCATGCAAAAGGCGTGCCATCATCCGATTTCACCCGCGCGATCTTCCAGGCAATTGGCGAACTGGTTTTATTTCTGGTGCTTTTGTTTCTGGCGTGGGTCATGAGCAAAATTGAACGCCGCAGCGTAGGCGTTTATGGGCTGCCGCTGCAAAAGTCAGCCTTTTCCGGCTTTATTCGCGGATATTTCTTGTGGGGCTTTCTGCCGTTGGCGCTCCTGTTGTCTGTTTTGCGTGAGTTCCACGTCTTTTACTTTGGCGACCTCAGCCCCCTGCACTCCCAGATACTCGGCTGGGGTGTGCTCTGGTTTTTGTTCTTTTTGCTGGTGGGATTTTTTGAAGAGTATTCACTGCGCGGCTATCTGCTCTACACTCTTGCCGATGGCATTGGCTTCTGGCCTGCCGCCATCATTCAGGCCGTCTTGTTTGCCCGCGGACATATGGGCAACGGCGGCGAGACCCGCGTTGGAATCATCGCAACAGGCATTTTTGCCCTATTCGCTGCGGTTACGCTTTGGCGCACCGGCAATCTCTGGCTTGCCGTTGGCGCTCATGCCGGCTGGGACTGGGGACAGTCATATTTCTTTGGCGTGAACGATAGTGGCGTTCAGGTTCCAGGGCACCTTTTTAATCCGCACTTGGCGCAAGGGCCTGACTGGCTCACCGGCGGCAGCGTAGGACCGGAAGGCAGCATACTTACACTCATCTTATGGGCGCTGATGACAGTGCTTTTTCTGTGGCTCTATCGCAAGCGACGTGAGCCGGCGCTGGTGTTGACGATGGAGAGATGACTTGGCTGCAAGCTCTACTGTCCCGGCCCGCCATACCTTACCGCGCCGAATGCCACGTGATTGAGAATGTCATAGTAGTTCACCTTCGTAGCGCCTGTGGCCTGCTGGTCACGGTAAAAGCATACCCATGCTGCGGCATCAACATCGCACAACGTCTCCATTCGCGCGGCGGTGTTATTGGATGGAAACTTTCCATCGCCCATCTGGGTCTTCGGCGGAATCCCGTTATCTGATGCCACTTCTCCATACCACTGGATCTGCGCAGTCTTGGTGAACTGTCCGTTCCACTCAGTATCTTTAAAATAGCCCAGCCACTGATCGTTAAACCATCCCCACCAGGCGTTTTCGAAATGCACCCAGCCTATATATACATCTGCTCCCACCAGAGAAGATAAATCCATGTATGGAGAATATGTGCTGCTGTACTGGTTCCAGCCACAGAGGTCCCCGCTGTTGCTGTAGCAGGTTTCGCCGCCATTGATCCAGTGGTAGACAAAGAGATGAGGATGATTGTCGCCAAACTGGTCTTGCGAAACGCTAAAGCCCATCTCAACATCATCCAGACTGCCGCCGGCGCTGCCAGCGCCCATCACCGCGATTTCGCCGATGGAGTGTCCATCGCCGCCTGTGTTGACCACGGTCGGGTTCTCAATGGTGTAGGTCATGCCGCCGCCATCGGCCACGCGTAGTTCTGAAGCGGTCCCGTAATAAAAGCAGCTTCCAAACCATGCGATGCCATCACAGGGCGGGTCGCCCTCGCCTCTGGGAGATTGGGCCGGAGGCTGCGTTGCCCTGCCTTCGCGCTTCCAGTAGACCTGGTCGAAGGGGAGCAGCAGGTGATTGACGAGTTCGCGGGGCAGAGGATGTGCCGGCCCGGGCGCGGCATAGTTGCCGAGCATTGGATTACCTTTTATGAAATGCCGTTTATCCGGCGTGCCAGTCGCCGGAACCTCGCCCTCAGGGCATACCGGCTGCAGTTTTCGCGCTGGTCTAATCTCTTGTTCTTTGCCGCGGTAAGGCCGTAAGGAGGGCAGGGCCACTCGTGGCGGTTTGAGATCAGCCTGGCGTTTTATGCACTTCACCCGCTCCCCTTCAGACTGCGAAAACGCAGGTTGGGAGAAGGCGAAAACAAAGACCCACAGAATGACGGCGTTCAACAATAAGAACACCGACCGAAGGTTCATACGCGGGAAACCATATTGCCCATTCTGTAGACTCTGCATGATGCTCCCTCCCATGGCGATTAAGCAAGGCAAGGAAGGTGCGCGGCAATGCCAGTTCACCTTCAATGTGAATGCCTGACCGAGTAGTGCCACGGGAGGTCTATTTGTTACAAAGGAAGTGTTACAAAAGGAAGTGAAAAATGCCGGGCAGCGTGGCGGTGCTGTGTTAACTGGCAAAAAATGGCCGCAAACTACGCCGGGCGCCATCTTATCGGTCGATAATTCGCGCTTTCGCGTGTATTCGCGGCTGTGGTTTTGAATCTGCGTCTATCAGCGTAAATCTGCGGCGACTATATATCCAGATTCTTCACGTCCAGCGCGTTCTCTTCAATGAATTTCCGGCGCGATTCAACGTCTTCACCCATCAGCGTGGTGAAGATTACTTCGCAGGCCTCAATGTCTTCAGCGCGGACGGCAAGCAGCGTGCGCCGTTCAGGATCCATTGTCGTCTGCCAGAGCTGTTCTGAACTCATTTCGCCCAGGCCTTTATAGCGCTGCACGCTGTATTCTTTCTTGCCTTCCGAAAGGACGTAATCAAATAGCTCGCGCGCTGAATTCTTCTCCACGCGCTCAGCCTCAATCTTGGTCCTGCGGATTGTAGTCTTTGAGGATTTCTTGGCCGCTTTTTCCAGGTCCTCGCGTTCCGCATCGCTCAGATCGGCGGATGCATCTTCCGTGCCCTTGCCTGCTACCTCCACAACGAACGGAGGTTCCATATAACTTTCAATCTGCTTGAACTTGGCAGTCATCTGACGGTATTCAGGTGTGGAAGCTAAAGCCCAGTTGATTTGTCGCTCGGCGCCCTGAGAGTCTGTGAACTTTACGCCCCAGACGTTGTGCTCTTCGTCAAAGTAGCTTTCCACTTGCTTGAGTTGTGAATCCTTGGCCAGCTTGCCGATTTCCTTTACCAGCCGCTCAATCTTCTTTGGCGGGTTCTTTTTGTCGCCTTCAAAGTCGACGCGTTGAGAGATGCCCAGCCGCGGCAGCCACTCGGTAATCCGTTCATTGCGTATGCGCTTGTCGACTTTGTCAAAGAACACCAGGTACTCGTTCAGCGTCGTCATGAACTTGGCCAGGGCCGCGCCTTCCAACTTGGCGGCGCCCTCGCCATAACGGACCGTCATGCCTTCCGCCGCGCGGCGGACCATTACTCGCACAAATTCGCGATCGTCCTTGATGTACTGCTGCGTCTTGCCTTTCTTGATGCCGTAGAGAGGCGGCTGCGCGATGTAGACATTGTTCCGCTTGATCAGCTCATTCATATGTCGGAAGAAAAACGTGAGCAGCAGCGTGCGGATGTGCGAACCGTCCACATCGGCGTCCGTCATCAGGATTACTTTGGCGTAACGCAGCTTTGTAGGATCAAAATCTTCTTTGCCAATGCCCGTGCCCAGCGCAGTGATCATGGCGCGGATTTCTTCGTGGCTCAGCATCTTGTCATAGCGGGCTTTTTCTACGTTGAGAATTTTTCCCTTCAACGGCAGGATGGCCTGAAAGCGCCGGTCGCGTCCCTGCTTTGCGGTGCCGCCTGCGGATTCGCCTTCCACCAGGAACAATTCGCAGCGATTGGGATCGCGTTCAGAGCAGTCTGCCAACTTGCCAGGTAGCCCGCCGCCATCCAGCGCGCCTTTGCGACGCGTAAGATCGCGGGCTTTGCGGGCCGCTTCTCTGGCACGCGCGGCTTCAATCGCTTTGTTGATAATCTTGCGCGCGACTGGCGGATTCTGTTCAAAGAACGCGCCGAGCCTCTCATTGAGAAATGCCTGCACAATGCCGGCAATATCAGAATTCAACTTGCCCTTGGTCTGCCCTTCAAACTGCGGCTGCGGCAGCTTCACACTAACCACCGCGACAAGGCCTTC
>JASLFF010000018.1 GCA_030150795.1 Terriglobales bacterium
GGAATGATACGGGGCGTCTGTGTGCCGCGAAAATAGCGGAGCAGGCCGATCAGATAAGTCTTGCGAACCAACCCAAAGAAGTCGTCGATGCGGCCGGCCTCTTCGGGAAATTCCTGTTTCAGCTTGTTCAGGTAGCAGTCAAAATCCGCGGGAACGGAGAAAGCCGAGCCATCGGGAAAATGGAAGCAGTCCACCGGGTCCATCTTTACCCATGGGGTCGTGATTCCCAGCTCCGATAACAAGGAGCCGGTGATGGTGGAAGAATTGCCGAGCAGAGGATAGAAGTGAGTAGCTGCGTCGAAGGTGTAACCCTTTCGACGGAAGGTGCTGCAGTAGCCGCCGACGAGCGAATGTTGCTCTACCAGGAGCACTTTGAGACCTGATCGGACGAGCAGGTTCGCACAGATCAGTCCGCCCACGCCGGCCCCGATCACAATTACGTCGTAAGAGGGCTCGGGTTCCTGTCGAAGACCATGGAACAGCCTGGCCAAAACCACTCCTTAGCGCAATTGAAGTGCGCCCATCTGCGACTTGCAGGCTGCTTCCGGGCTCCTCAAAGTAGACACTTGATGGATCGTGATTTGCGTTGAAGGCCCGAGGCTTGCCCGAGACGGCGAAAAGCATCAGCAACTCAACTGGAGCCGCGCGTTGGTTTGGAGGGATCCGGCACGGCTTTCTGGCTGGCTACAACCCTGGCTATGGTTTTTCTGCAGTCGGGGCAATTCGCAAGGTGGGCATCTACAGATATACGCGCGCCTGGAGGAACGCGCCCTTCTACGTAAGCGACGATATCCTCAATGCTGAGGTGTCCGGATTGTTTTTGGTTACTGCGTTTGCGCGTGCGACGTATTCTTGGCAATGTGAAGATTCAGGTTGCGTGATTGTAGATCGTGAAATTCTCTCCCAAATGTGGCGGTGCATCCAGAATTATAGCAAGTGGCGCCGCCAGCCAGAGGTCACAGGAAAATCATCGCTGCCCCGCAGACACTCGAGGATCATGAATGGCGGGAGTTGTTGCGCTCGGCCGCACTCTATGGTCCTCAGGCTGCAAACCACGCAGCAATTTAATAAAGTCAAGGATAGGAATTTCATTTCGAGGATTTGCAACCACGTCCTCGAGGCACTCATTGATGGCTAACGTGCTCAGACCATGTTTGGTCGTGAGAACTGCGATGACATTGTCACGCAGCGTGCTCTGCACCCGCTCCAGTTGGCGGGTTACATTGGATTGATGGATGCCCAGTAGTTTGGCGATCTGACCCAGCTGCAGCCCGTCTTCGTACCGCCATAACAGCATAAGGCGCTCGCGCGGGGTGAGAGCGCTACAGGCCCGCCCCAAGGCGTCTTTAAGGACGTTGTGATAGCGTTGCGCGCGCAGTGTCATTTCAATGTTCTGCAGCGCAGGTTTGTCCGGCATTTCCGGCTGTATGTCGACGCTCTTGGAATTCGCGCTGCACCGCTGGGCGTTGATGGCACGGTTGCAGACGATGACCCGCAGCCAGGTGCTCAGCGAACTGCGGCCATCGTAGGAGGCGATGCGGCTGACCCCCGACTGGTCAGGAAGAAACAGATCCGCGATGATATTGTCCGCGAGATCCTGCGAGATGAAGCTGGGCCGGTAGAAGAAGCGGACAAGATCGTACACAAATCCTTTGTAGTGCAGCTCCAGTGTTTTCCATGCGGCGTCGGCGTGCTCAGCCGATCCATGGGCGCTGCTCGCAGATTTGCCGGGGCTATGCTGAGCGCAGGCAGTCGCGAGGTAGAGGTCGCGCCCATGGAGCAGCTTCACGAAAGAGAAGGATTGCTTTGGATCGGAGGCTGCGCCGACGTGCTTCGCGAGGATGGAGTTGATGCGCGTGCTATAGGCGATCAGATCCAGGCCCAACTCACCAAAATGGGTTCGGCCCTCGAGATGTGCTTGTGCTATGAGAGACTCCAGTTCTAGTGACAGCGGCATATTTCCTACCTATTGAACCCGAAAACAACTTTGAACCCGAAAACATCTGTACGATGAGGGTAGATGTCTACCGAATTATTCGTCCCACTTGGAATCCGGACGATTCCGTCCGTATTCCTCATGCGCTCTGACAAACTCTCCGCTTGCAATCGCGGCGGCCATTGAGATTTCGCCTGCCAGAACTACGGCGGCGGCGATTTCCGCCAGCCGGGGCGCACCTTGTTGACCCACAACACCCAACATCTGCAAGCACTCACGGCTAGTGCCAAGACCGGTGCCGCCACCCACGGTGGCCACGGTCAAGGCAGGAAGCGTCACGCTTACATAAACACCACCATTCTCGGCCAACTCAAAATTCGTAATTCCGACCGCCGAGTTCACAACGTTGGCCACATCCTGGCCGCAAGCGATGAACAGGGCGGTAAGTCCATTTGCATAATGACCGTTGTATCCAAGAGCATGTGCCTGCAAATGCCCGACGACCGTATGGCGCCACAGGTCGACAAGCTGCCGCGGAGTGATATGCAGGTACTGGCGGAGCAATGAAGCGGGAATCTGGGCTCCGGCAACCACTTTTTTCCCTTTACCCCCGGCCAAGAGGGCACCGCTGCCGCGCTTCTCCGAGCTGTAGCCACTAAACAGGCAAAAATCGGTTGCCTGGCTGTGTGCGATGATCCATCGGCAGGCATGGTCGGTAGCTTTCACGATCATATTCATGCCGTGGGCATCGGCAGTGAAGTAGCAGAAATTTACAATCACTTCGCGGCCCACCGGGTGGCACTCCAGCCGCAGAAGCTTTCCGTGCCTGGTGGTGGAATCGGCCTCGTTCTTGATCAATGCGAAGTGATCGTTCACATATGCGGCGAATTCGTGTGCCGCGGCCACGTCAGGCAGCACGAAGACAGGGCTCACCCGGTTTTCGTCGGCATAGAGGCGCGTGGTGACGCCGCCGGCCCGGGTAAGCGTTACCATGCCGCGTTCGTAGGAGCGCACGAGCGCGCCCTCGGTTGTCGCTAGAGGGATATAGAAGGAGCCTTGGGCGTGGTCGCCCCGGATCAGGAGCGGCCCCGCAATTCCTACCGGCATCTGGATCATCCCGATAAGATTCTCAATGTTGCCGCGCATCTGCTCACCCGGCACCGTGAATGAACCGACGTGCTTCAGCCTGGCCCCAGTCCTGTCCTCCACCCATCTGCGTCGAGCGCTGATGGCCTGATCGCTATAGCCTTGATTGTTGAAACGCGGTACGAGGGCTTCTTTACCGGCGGCGCTAGCTTGTAGCTCGTCTTTTTCCAGATCGATCAGCAAAGTTTCTCCTGGTTGATGGTTGTCTCCTCGCCTGGAGCGTTTGAAATCACCAGCGAGCAGACGTTTCCATCGATGCCAACTGAATTAATCAGGCCGGAATTGCCGAGGACATCTTGTTTTTGCCGGCAAAAATGGAGTGAAGGCATTTCTGGTTCATAGGACTCGAGGCCGCGAATTGCGGGCAATAGATGACTGCGAAGGCTTTGCAGAAGATCAATCGCCTGGAACGCGCCCGCGGTCCCCAGAGATTCCCCAAGCATTGACTTGATGGCGGTAATCGGAATTGATTGGCTGCTGCCGTTGAAGGTTGTATAAATAGCCATCGCTTCATGCCTGTCCGCCAGCACGCTTCCATTGGCGGAGGCGCTGATGCAGTGAATGTCGGAAGGGAGCATCCGGCTGTCTTTCAGGGCTGATTTCATAGCTCTTGTGATCGCTTCCGGCGCACCGTCAGGATTACGCGCCGCGTGATAGGAACTGCCATGTCCCCGAATCTCCCCCAGGATGGAAGCACCGCGCTCCCGAGCTGTTTCCCATTCTTCAAGCATAAGAAGCGCGGAGCCTTCGCCGAGAACAAAGCCATTGCGCCGGGCGGAGAAGGGCACGGGAAACTCACTGTGCCCATTCGATCTGCAGAGCAGGCCGACCCGCTCGAACCCGCACCAGGCTTCGAAGGAAAATTCATCAGCGCCACCGGCGAGCAATGCCGTATGGCCGCCATGGCGGATGAGATCAAAGGCATAGCCGAGGGCCATCAGTCCTGACGCGGTGCCGCCGGCAATGGTGGAATTGATGCCGCGGAGGTTGTGCCATATCGCGGTTTGGCCGGCCGCGGCGTTGAGCACTGTGTTGGCGAAGTCCATGGGGCTTACGCAGGACGGCCCCTGGGTGAGACCATGCCGGTCAAATGCGGAAATCGTACGCATACTGCTGAACATGGTGCCCAGCACGAGGCCGACCTCGTGCCGGGAAAGCATTTCCGGAGTCCAGCCGCTGTTTTCCAGGGCGAGCTTTGCTGCGGCCGCGACGATGCGGCCGGTACGATCCAGCGCTCGCAGCGGTTTGCCCTGCAGATACGATTCTGCCCTGAAGGATGGGAGTTTGCCCCCCTGCCTGCAATTGGAATCGGCGCATTCGTCAAAGTCGATCTGATACGAAGCCTGTTCACCATTACAGAGAGCGGAATGCAGGATTTCGGCCGAATCTCCAAAACATGAGATGACTCCAGCCCCGGTAATCGCTACCCTCTTCATGACAAAAACCGTGCTTTCGCGTCAAGCCACGCAAGCCCTGAAAACCAGTGAGGAATTGTTGCCGCCGAAGGCGTAGGCGTTGCTCATCGCAACTTTGACGTTGCATTTGCGCGCTACGTTCGGCACGTAATCCAGATCACATTCCGGATCTGGCACATTTAAGTTCATAGTTGCCGGGATCTGTTGATGTGTAATGGCAAGAGCACAGACAGCAGCTTCTATGGCGGAGGCCGCTCCCATGGTGTGCCCGAGCATGGATTTAATGGAGCTGATAGGAATTTTGTAGGCCGTCTCTCCAAATGTCCTTTTCATGGCAATCGTTTCCAGGCGGTCATTCGTGGGGGTGCCGGTGCCGTGGGCGCTGATGTAATCCACTTCTTCAGCAGCAATGCCGCTTTGTTGCAGCGCCAGAGTGACGGCGCGGGATGCGCCTTCGCCCTGCGGGTGAGCCGCCGTCATGTGGTGCGCGTCACAGGAGAGCCCATAACCCGCCACCTCGCAGTAGATACGGGCGCCGCGAGCTATAGCATGATCTTTTAATTCCAATAACAGCATGGCCGAACCTTCTCCGGGAACCATCCCCTTTCGCTTGCGGTCAAAGGGCTGGCAAATCTCCGGAGCGATCGCCCCCAAACGGGCAAAGCCGGTATAGGTGATCCGGGAAAAGCAGTCTGCGCCCCCGGCAAGCATGATCTGCGCCTTTCCCGAGCGCAGCACGTCGCACGCATGGGCGATGGCATAGTTTCCAGCCGCGCACGCGGTCGGAATCATCATTGCCTCGCCCGCGAATCCCAGTTCTCTGGCCACGTTCCCGGGAACTACATGGCAGGGATATCCGCCAATAAATCCCTGGTCGACGTTCGATATCTCGCCCTGGACGTAACAGTCGTCGAAGCGTTCAATGAAATGCGGTTCACCGGACGTCGTGCCAAGGCAAATCCCAGCCTGGGTGCGGTCGATCTTCTCCGGATCCAATGATCCATCCGTAAGTGCAAGGCGCGCGGCAGCAATGGCCAATTGCGAAGTTCGGCCTATCGTCGATGGATCCAGTTCCAATACGTGGCTATGAGGATCAAAATCCGGAATTTCGGCGCCAAGGTGAACGTTGTACCGGCTGGTGTCGAAACTTTTTACCCTGCCAAAGGCGCACCGTCCGGCCAGCAGCGCGTCCCAGAACTGCTGCCGTCCTGTACCGATGGATGTAACCATCCCCAGGCCTGTCACTACAACTGTGAGCCTGTTTGTCATGCTGCTTCCAAGAAAATAGGGCGCTTTACACTACTTAAAGTATCGTTCACCATTTGAGCAGCAGATAGTTTATTTGCACAAAATCTAACCTTGCTTGTCCAAACAGTGGTGGGAGGCACGGGGAAAGAAGATAAACCAGGATTCTGTTTATAGAATGCAATGTCAACAAAAGTGGCAGATGTCATCATTTCAACCCTTTCATCGCTCCACATGTAATATGTGGCTGATGACTGCTAATTGAGACGCGTAGGTCTTCCCGGGATAAAATAGAACCGGCGAATATGAATCTGGAGACAAACATTCCCAGAGAATTTGCGTAGGAAGTTACTCTGTCATAAAAATGGGAATAATTTAAAGTGTTAAAATTGGTACGCGGAGCATTACTCTAATCCGCCCTGCCAACAGACGAATATAGTATTCGGCACATTACAGGCATAATGGCATTTCTGCCAATCCAGCCACCTACGGACGTAATAAGCCCAGATTTGCGACTCCGGAGCGTGTGTTCAGCGTCTGCCGATATTTCCTGTGGCTTTTATCATCTGGGTAATACTGATAAGCGGGATATGGATAGCTGGACATTCCATGAAATGGCAGGGGCTCCACTGTTCTGGCGAAAGCCGTATTGGAGTCTCCGTCTTTTGCCCATCCGTCCACCAATAGAAGGAAGTCACGGTTCCATCCCGGGGCCAAGGCGGGAAGAGTTTGGATTTTGAATAATAGGCGCAGTTCGTCTCCTGACCCCATAATAACCAGCTGATCATCTGCTCCTACTAGCAGAGATCGTACATCCCCATATCTGGTATAGAGTCCGGGAATGGGGTTCCACATGGTTGAGGAAGACCATTTTTCATAGTCAAACGCTTCGGGTTTTGTTCGGGCTGGATCGATGATGGCGCGGGAAAACCCGCGGTAGCGAAGGTCGGCGCTTTCAGGAGCGAGCCGGGTTAGCCTGACCTGCGGGCTGGCGGTCTTTTTGCTGAGAAAGATTTCATCCCAGTATACGCATAGGCTGGTGACGATCCTGACTTCCCGCGATGCCGAAAGGAACTTGCCGGTTAGGTCGACAACCATGCTTTTAGGCTTTCCCGAAGGAATGCCCATGTCGCGAATTACAGTCTTCCAGTGCCCGGAACGGTCTTTCACCTGCAGGTAAGGAAAGACGAGGCCGTCGTCCTGGCCAGGTCGATGTTCCTGGGCGGCGGCCAGGAAAGTGCTGCCGTCCGCCCAGTCTACCCATCCGTTCAGCACGAGGATGGCCCGGTTGTCTTGTGCTAGATGGCCGAAATCAAGATCAAGATAGTGCAGTTCGGCAAGGCCGGAATAGTTGCGCCTGAACGTATCCACGTACTGTCCATCACGCCGGACCAATTGGGGCAAAACGTTGCGGCCATCCTGGTCTTTCGCGCTCTTTGGATAAAGTTTCTGCTGCACTCCAAACAGCCGGAATGCTGGAAAAGGTGGCCCCTTAAACTTGTCATTGGTAAAGATATCTTCGTCGGTCTTATGGTCTATTGCCAGGAGCTGGATTTTATCCAGGTATGAAACCTCATGCAGCTCTTCAGTGATCCTGATCTGATAGTAGCCGTCCTGCGCGCGCAGCATGGAGCCGGGAATCTGAATGTGTTCGCGGTGATTGACGGGAAAGAACTGCCCATCGCCATTGCTTGCTCCCAGCGGAGCCACCCCGAGCACGTCGGTGACAAATTCAAAACGCGTGCCGTTCCAGGCAAAAATCATGGGACAGGATCCTGAGAGCCGGGGTTTTTCCTTGTATGAAAGATATTTGTCCACCGGCTGCCGGGTCTCGTTCTGCACGAGCCCGTTCGGCCAGGTGATTCGCACCGTATCGATTTCTTCATAGTCCCGCAATCCAAACAGGAGCGGTACGCCGCTGTAGACCTGCTTCTGGTACCACGCGCCGGTTTTCACCTCCACCACGGCTCCGGGCGCGAGCCTGAGGTTCTTCACTCCTTCCAGTTGGATTTGGAGAAAATGGTTCGCCGTGACCGTGCTGTTTTTCACCAACTCCACAGCTCCCTCAGGCGTAACGACTGCCAAGTCCGTGCGTCCGTCTCCGTCAAAATCGACCGCAACCATGGCAGTGTTGTCTGGAATGGTCTGGGTGATCGAAGGCTGAAACCCGCCTCGTCCGTCATTGCGATAAACAGTGCCGTTCACAATCAGGTCGGGCAGAGCGCGATTCGCCAGATCGGCCACAATCACTGGCCCGCGCTCTTTCACCGGCAGGGTCTTTTCCACCAGCTTGCCATGATTATTAACTAGCAGCTGCACTCCAGCGGAGCCTGTTACGACGAGGTCGGTCAAACCATCGTTATTCAGGTCGAATGCGTGGACAGCCGTTCCGCCTCGTATGGGTTCAGGCAGGACCTTTGACTCATAGTGGCCCAGCAGGTGGTCCTGGTAGATTACGATCCGGCCATCGTCCAGAAGAACCGCAAGGTCCGTCTCATTGTTGTCAGGAACTAGTTCGAAGGCAACGGCATCAGCCACCCGGCCCGCGACGAAAGGGAATTTGCTTGTCTGATCGCTGAAGCCGGCACTGCCGTCATTGCGGAGCAGTGCATTCTGGTCGCCCAGCAAAACCAGGTCCAGGTCATAGTCATGGTCGTAGTCCATCCATACGGCCCTGGTGAAATGGCCCGAAGGAACATGGACCGGGAATCGCTCAAACTTCCCGTTGCGATTGACGTAAAGAAAGGTTTCTGTAGACGTGACCACGGCCAAATCGGGAAATCCATCGTTGTTGAAGTCCCCGGGAGCGATCGAAATCACATCCCGCAGATCTTCGAGTCCGCTGTGGCTGACGGGCGTGGTTCCATTTTTCAGGAGCACCACGCCATTGCTGGACCACGCCAGCAGGTCCGGGTGGCCGTCTGCATCAAAATCGATTACTGCCAGCCCGGCGCTTTTACCATCCAATCCAGAAGTCACCTTGTCAGGGTGAAACTTGAATGCGGGCGCGCCGTTTTCCCGTTCAAACTCGCTGTCCAGCGCCACTGCGTCATAGATCTCGGAATAGAAGCTCCACTCGGGATCTTCGGCAACCGCGGCTCCCGCTTTTCTCTTTTTTATTTCGTTGAACAACTCCAGTTCTTTGGCTGCATCTTCTTTGCGTCCTGCTTCACGATAGGCGTTATAGAGCTGAAAATGCGGAGCGGCAAAATTAGGGTTCAATTGAGAGGCCGTTACGAACTGTGACAAAGCTGCCTGCGCTTTTCCCAGCAGCTTGTATTCAACGCCAAGGTTATAGTGGGTCACCGCCTCATTCGGGACCAGCCGCAGCATCCCCTCAAGCTGCTCGATTGCTTTCTCGTGGTCGAGGTTTTTCCTATACGCCATGCCGAGGTTGAACCAGGTGTGAGGAATGGAGGAATCTTCATGCTGGGCCTTCAGCAACTCGGCTATTGCTTCCTGTGTCTTTCCCGCTCGCAGCAGGGCCAGCCCGTAATTGACGCGGTCCCGTGCGGAAGCTGGAGAAAGCTCCACAGCCTGCCTGAACTCTTCCACCGCCTTCAGTTGAGTCATGGGATTTTCGTAATACGCCTTGCCCAGATTGCGGTGGCGCCATATCTGTTCACGCACGCTCAGCGATGGGTTTGTGGGAGAGGAGAAGAGGAAGAGACTGCAGAGACACAGCAGGGCAGACCACGTTTTCCAGATCATTTTGAAACCATTCCCCGGCCTTCTTCAATCGTGCTGACGCGGTTGATGGGGACAGTCACTGATTCAACGTGTCCGCTGGGCCATCGGATCTCCAGCCGATCAATTTTGCTGGCGCTCCCGAGGCCAAAATGGATGCGGCGCATGCTTTGTCCGGCATATCCGTTGCCGCCGTCGACCTCACGGATCTGCGTCAGGCTGCCGGTCTGAAGCGTGACGCGGGCACCGATGGCATCGCGATTCGACTTTACGCCGATCAATTTCAGCTCAATCCAGTTCCCCGCGTGTGCCGTGACGTTGTGATACAGCAGGAGAGGCTGGTTCGCGTTGGTCTGGACCAGGTCTAGCCGGCCGTCGTTGTCGAAATCGGCCACGCCGATTCCGCGGCCGTCGAGTTGATTGTCCACCCCGGCTTCGGCGGAAATTTCCTTGAAAGCGCCGTTGCCCAGATTGTGAAAGAGCCGCTTCTTCTGATATCCGCTCCAGCTGCGATTGCCTATGGAAGGCCAATTGTTCGGGTCTGTGATGTCAAGTCCCGAAGTTGTGATAACAGGCAGGATCAGCGGAACGTAACTTTCGGGGCCGGCCGAGCGAAGGCCATCCACCGCAAACAAGTCCAGCCAGCCATCGTTATCGAGATCGGCAAATTTCGCGGCCCATCCCCAGCCTGTGTCACAGGTGCCCGTTTCTCGTGAGACATCCGTGAACGTGCCGTCGCCATTGTTATGCCACAGCATGTTGCACTCTTTCATGTACTCATCGGTGATGTTGGTTACATAGATGTCCAGCCAACCGTCATTGTCGTAGTCGGCAATATCCACGTTCATTCCTTTCTTGGTATCCCAGCCAGTGGCTTTTTCGGTCACCTCGCGGAACGTTCCATCGCCGTTATTGAGAAATAAGTGATCAGTGCCGTAGTCGCAAGCGATGTAAATGTCCTGCAATCCGTCATTGTTCAGGTCGCCATGGCCGACGTCGAGAGTCCATCCGGTAATCTTGCCCAACCCGGCTTTGTCGGTGACTTCCTGAAAGGTTCCTTTTCCGGTGTTGTGCCACAAGGTAACGCCACCACCATTGGTGGCATTGTCAAGATCGTTGGGAAGAACGTGGGGATCTTTCAGGTCGAGCAGGCTGACGGGCTTGAAATAATTTCCGAAAAGCAGGTCCAGGTAACCATCATTGTCGTAATCGAAAGCTATGACTGCGATGGTGTTGCCGAATTTGTTCAGTCCCGAGGATGCGGTTACGTCTTTGAACTTTCCATTCCCCTCGTTGTGATAAAGAATCGGCGTTCCGAAGCGGGCAATGAGCAGGTCGGGCTTGCCGTCGTTGTCGTAGTCAAACCATAGAGCGTCCGACACGATGGAGTGCGGGTCGTTGCCTCCCGCTACTCCCGCCTTTAGCGCAACATCCGTGAAGGTAAAATCGCCGTTGTTGTGAAAAAGATGATTGGGTTTGCCTGCTTCTGAATCGGTGATAAAAATGTCGTCGAATCCGTCGTTGTCGTAATCGCCCACGGCCACCGCCGCCCCGCCCGACGTAAACATGCGGAGGACGTCTCCCGTCCTGCCCGGAAAACTGCGCGTGTGGTGCTGGACCCGTACGCCGGCCTTCGCGCCGACTTCTTCAAAGCGCATGGCCGGCGGCGTGCTTTGGGCAGATCCCGCATGGTCAAAAATGCATACCAGGATGATTCCGAGGCAGGCCTTCAGTTTTGCGAAGCTATCCATAGTTCTCTCAGATCGGTGTCCACGCGCTTGTTGGGATCAAAGCCGGATTCAATGGTGTCCTGCAGCTCCGCACCTTTGTGCTCCAGCCTGAACTTCAACTGCTGGTTGCCGGGGAACTGCTTGAGACCCAGGCGCCAGATTTCAAGTGCCTTGTCCATTTGGTCGGTCTTCCAGTAGCCATCGCCGAGCGAGATGTAGACCTTCACGTAGTAGCTCCTGCGTGGTCCGGTAGACTGGATCTTCAATGCTTTTTCCAGGTCGGCCACTCCCAGTGGAGCGCGGTTGAAGATCTTGGGCCAGAAGAGATAGCTGGCGCCGCGAGTGTAGTAGTTGATCCAGTTCGGGTCCAGTTCAACTGCTCTGGAAAACTCGTTCAGGGCATTGTTGGCAAATACTACCTGGGTGATGGAGCCGGCCGTCGGAATCTTGTCTACGTAAGCGAAGCCAAAATTAAGATGGATATTGGCGGATTGCGGCCGGGATGCCGCAAGCTTTTGAAAAAACGCCACAGAACGGTCGAAGTCCTTGTTCCGGATCGCCGCCTGGCGATACTCACTGGCATATTTGAGGTTGTCAGGATCTTGTGTTACGGCTGATTCCAGGTAGCGCAGTGCGCTCGAATAATCATTGGTTGTAAGGGCCCGCATCGCCTGCTGATAATCGGCATCAGAGGCTGCGGTGGAACCACTTGGCAAGCTGATGCTCAGGACCATTGCGCATATGCAAGAAAGAAAGTTCTTCATCATCGTTTATTCCCTCCTGGTTGCATGAGAGTTGCGCTGTGGCCCTCGAGAATCTTGTACCAATGGTCCACCGGAAGCGCGGGAAGCGTCTGCTTCAGACCGGACGGCCAGCGCACTTCCAAAGCCGTTATGGTTGTCGCCTTTCCAAGGCCAAAGTGCACGCGCGTTGTGGACTGGCTGGCGAAGCCGTTGCCGCCATTCACGTAGCGCAGGTAGGTCCGGCCATTGACATTCATGCGGACCTGCGCGCCAATAGCGGAACGGTTGGATTTGGTTCCCTCCAGCAAGAAGCCCAGCCAGTGAGCGCCCGTGGGGAGGACGTTGTGATAAAGGTTGGGCGTGTCGTCGGCATTGGTAACGAACAGGTCAAGCCGGCCGTCGTTGTCGAAATCGGCAACCGCGATGCCTCTGCCGTCCTTGATTGAATCCAGGCCGTGGCGGGCAGCTTCGTCCTTGAAGATGTGTCCTTGTTCGTTATGGAAAAGACGCTTCTTCTCGTATCCGCTCAGGGACTTATTACCGATCGGCGGCCAGTTGCGGGCGTCGGCGAAGTCGACGCCGGGCTTGGTAACCATGGCAAAGATATCGGGCACGTAGCTTTCTTTGCCCGCTGAAACCCAGCCATTCATCACATAAAGATCGAGCCATCCGTCATTGTCGTAATCAAAGAACTTGCCGGCCCATCCCCATCCCGTATCGTAAGTTCCCGTCTCTCGCGATATGTCTGTGAAAGTAAGATTGCCGTTGTTGTGCCAGAGGAAATTTCCCTCGCGCATGTAATCATCCGTGATGTTCGTGACGTAAATGTCGAGAAAACCGTCATTGTCAAAATCGCCCCAATCGACATTCATTCCCTTCTTCGTATCAAAACCTATGGCCGTCTCGGTCTTGTCGGTGAAAGTGCCGTCGCCATTGTTGACATAGAAGCGATCGGTGCCGAAATCATTGGCAACGTACAGGTCCTCCCATCCATCGTTGTTTGCGTCGCCGTGTCCCAGGTCAAGTGTCCATCCCGTGGTGTGGATACCAACCTGCGCGGTAACTTCAGTGAAAGTTCCGTTCCGGTTGTTGTGAAAAACAAGCACTCCTCCACCGTTGTTTGCATTCTCAAAACTCTCGGGGAAAAATCTGGGCGAGCTGGGATGGAAGATGTTGACAGGCTGAAAGTAACATCCGATAAACAGATCCACATAGCCGTCATTGTCATAGTCGAATGCGATGGCTTTGATGGCATTCATGTAGCGATCAAGCCCCGCCTCTTTGGTTACATCGCGGAAGACCCCATTTCCAAGGTTCTGGTAAAGAATGCTGTGGCCGAACCGGACTACAAAGAGATCGGGCAGGCCGTCATTGTTGTAATCGAGCCACAGCGCGCCGGAGGAAGCATTGTTTTCGTCGTTACCGTTGGCTACTCCGGCCTTTTCGGCCACGTCGGTGAACGTGAGGTCCCCGTTGTTGTGGTATAGGTGGTTCTTGCACGTGGTGCATGAATCTGTGACAAAGATGTCCTCAAAACCGTCATTATCATAGTCGGCCACGGCGGCGGCTGATCCCAGTTTGGTATAGCCCTGCATGATCTCGGCGTACGGATTGTCAAAACGGCGCGTGTGATGGCGGGACGTGATGCCTGCCTTGTGGGTTACATCCTCAAACCAGGACTGGTTCTGCTGGTTGGAAGGCGCGGCTTTCCGGGGAGCAGCCGGAACGCCGAAGGCCGGTAATAAAAGAAGCAGGGAGAGGATCGATTTGTACGGCAGCCGTCGCATCTTCTGGTTTTTTGCACGCTTTCAGCGGCTTGGTCGAGTTCTTCGCCTGTTTTTATAAGACAGACAGCAGGATGTTTTTTGCGAAACGGCTGGAGGCCCGCAAGTATTTCAAGGTGAGTTGTCCCTTCTAAATCATGTGCGCAAGCTGCGCCGGGACGCAATCATTTTCATCTCCTGAAGCGGGGTAAGCGGAATTCTTCAGAACGGGCGGAGTCAATCAACGTGCAAGCTCATACTCACGTTATCGGCAGTCTTTCGGCAATCGAACTTGCATCTCTCATACGGCAGAGACAACTCTCGCCGGTTGAGGTCGTCAACGATTATCTGCAGCGCATCCAGGAACTTAATCCCGCTCTGAACGCCTTCGTTTGCGTGAATGAGGAGCAGGCGCGCGCGGAAGCCCGCCGTGCAGAGTTGGCGATAAAGAGAGCCGGCGAAACAAAGCCTCTTCTGGGCGTGCCCATCACCATTAAATCGTGCATCGATGTCAAAGGCATGGTGTGTGAAGCGGGAAGTAGCCTGCGCTATGGCCATGTAGCTTCTGAGGACGCCACGGTCGTAAGCAGACTCAAACAGGCCGGCGCCATCGTGATTGGCAATACCACAGTGCCCGAGATGCTTCTGGCCTACCACACAGAAAACAATCTCCATGGCCGGACCAGCAATCCGTGGGCGCTGGACCGAACGCCGGGCGGATCGAGTGGTGGCGAAGCCGCCGCCATCGCGGCCTGCATGTCTGCGGGAGGAATCGGCAGCGATGGCGGAGGGTCAATCCGTGTGCCCGCTCATTTTTGCGGCATCTGCGGACTCAAACCAACTCCGGGCCGCATTCCGGCAACCGGACATTACCCTGAGTGCGAAGGCCCTTTTGCCCTGCTGGGAGTGGTCGGTCCCATGGCTCGCACCATCAGCGACGTGCGTCTGCTGTTCGAGACCATCGCTGGATATGACGCAGGCGATCCATGTTCCGTGCCATTGCCGGTACGGCCGATCCATGAAGGTGAGTTACAAATGCTCCGGATCGGCTATTACGATGACGATGGCTGCAGCACCGTAACACCGGAAACGCGAGCTGCCGTTCGCTCCGCCGCAGATGTGCTCCAGAGCAATGGATTCACGGTTGAGCCCTTTCGTCCTGATGGTCTTGAACGCGCACGCGCTCTCTGGGAAGTAATTTTCGTCGAGGGCATCGCTATGGCCATGCAGTCCATGATCCAGGGCCGCGAAGCCGAACTCAACGATAACACGCGGGAATTTCTTGCTCTCGCCGGCAGAGAGACGCCACTTACTGGTGAGCGTCTCCTCAATACGCTGCTGGAGCGTGATCAGGTGCGCCGCAAGGTTCTGCTGCAAATGGAAAAATTTCCCATTGTGCTGGCGCCAGTCTGCTCGATCCCCGCCTTTCGCCATGAGGAGGCTGGATGGGGGCCGCAACACGCTGCCGACTACCTGCGGACCATGAGCTACTCCCAGCACTATAACCTTATTGGTAATCCTGCGGCGGTCGTGCCGGTCGGTGTCTCGCCTGAGGGAATGCCGATTGCGGTCCAAATCATTGGTCGGCCATTCAACGAAGAGGAAGTTCTGGCCGTGGCTGAAGTCATCGACAAACAATTTGGATGGAAGAAGCCCGCCGCAGTCCGATTTTAAAAACTGCATCCATGATGCCGCGAGTTTTCACTGCCCGGCTGTCCATTTGTGAATGACGGTGAATCCACCGAAATCCCGGGCGCAGCAGCCGGCCATTTTGGCGCCAATTGCCGCTTACGACGCATTCGCTCCCTATTACGGCTCGTATTCTGAAACGCGGAGGCGTTACCTTCACAAAGTAGAAGAGATCGTCATCAGGGATACCTGCGGTGCGCGGTCCTTGCTGGACGTGGGAGCAGGAGACGGCAGCCGAGCATTACGCATTGCCGCAGCGGCCATGATTCGGCGATTGGTGCTGCTGGAGCCCAGCCCGGAGATGCGCGCCCGATGCGTACAGACCTGTGAGTGCTGGCCGTGTGGTCCCCTGGAAATTCCCGATGAATGCCCGCCATTCGACGTCATCACATGCTTGTGGAACGTTCTGGGACATATGCTGGGAACGGAACAAAAAATACTGGCGCTCGCCAGACTGAAAAAGTTTCTTGCTGCCGGCGGCGCTATGTTTCTGGACGTAACTCATCGCTACAATGCTGCCGCTTACGGCTGGGGCAAAACTCTTCTCCGTGCAGCCGGTGATTTGCTCATCCGATCTGACGACCGTAGAGACGTGATCGTGAACTGGCGGGCGGGTGAGCGGATGATTCGCACCTATGGCCACGCGTTCACGCACGCGGAGATGAAAAGGCTCTTTTGTTCCGCCGGGTTAAGAATCCAGCGGCGTTGGGTGATCCATTATGAGAGCGGACACGAGTGCAGGCTGCCGCTTTTCGGAAATTTGCTATATAAGGTGACCGGCATATGAACCTTTCTGCGGCATGCTACCGGCGATAGACAATTTTTTGCTCCGCGATTATGCCTTTGCCTTCCTGGACAGTAATGAATTGGTTAGGCTTGATGTTTGAAATAGTATCCTTTTGGCCGCTCGGCCACACGATTTCCAGATTCACCATTTTCCCGTCTTCCGGCTTGCCCAACCCAAAGGTCAATGGCAGTTCGCTTTGGGAGAGATAGCTCGATCCGCTCTTCACCATTTGAAACTGCCGCGATCCCTTGCTGGTAGTGAGGAAGACCTTCGCGCCGATGCCGTCGCGATTTGATCTTGTGCCAATGGTTTTTATACGCAGACAGTCATTCTGGTTTCCGTTGTCGTTGCGCAGCAGCTTCAGCGCTCCGGTGTTGCTGGTAATCGCCAGATCCAGGTCGCCGTCATTGTCAATATCTGCGTAAGCCGCGCCGCGTCCCACGATCGGTTGTTGCAGCGCGCGGCCGAGCTTCGCCGTGACATCTTCAAATTTGCCGCCCTGATTGCGAAAGAGATGAGGTGGCTGTGCATACTTGACGTTCGGCTGCACGACGCTGATATCATCGGCCACGTGGCCATTGACGGCGAGAATATCGAGAAAACCGTCGAGGTCGTAGTCGAAAAAGAAAGCGCCGAACGTCAATGACTGGCTCGACATTCTGCTGATACCGGTAACCTGGGCCTGGTCAATGAACAGGCCTGAACCATCGTTGCGATAAAGCGACATGCCCTCATTAGTGAAATTGCCCACGACCAGCCCCTGATGTCCCGAATTGTCATAATCCGCGGCATCGGTGCCCATGCCGGCTCGCGCCTTTCCCGATTCGCTATAGGCTATCCCGGCGGCCAGCGCGACATCAGAAAACGTTCCGTCGTGATTGTTACGGTAAAGCTTGTTCGGCTCGGTGTCCGTGGCTACAAACAAATCCATCCAACCATCATTGTCGTAGTCCAGAAGCGCTACGCCCAGCGCTTTGCCCGTTGGATCATAGATCCCGGCGCGTCGGCTTACGTTCTCAAACGTGCCGTCGCCGCGGTTGTGAAAGAGCGATGAACTCTCGCCTTTGTATACCTGGGGCGTGCAGTAGGATTTATGCTCTCCATCAAGCGCGCAGTATTGGTCGTTTTCAATGGACCACTCGACATAATGCGCCACAAAAAGATCCAGCCTGCCGTCATTGTCGTAATCGAACCAGACCGCGCTGGTGGAGAATCCGGGATTCGCCAGGCCCGCTTTCGCGGTTACGTCGGCAAACTTCCCATTGCCGAGATTGCGAAAGAGATGGTTGTTTCCGATCGCGGTGACGTAGATGTCGTCGTAACCGTCATTGTCGTAGTCGCCGACGGTGCACCCCAGGCCGTATACCTCAATCGCAAGACCAGCTTCCCGGGTAACGTCAGTGAAGGTGCCATCCTTATTATTATGGTAGAGAGCGAGCGTGGATTTGCCTGATTTGTGCCCCGGCCAATCCATGGAGTTGACAACCAGCATGTCCTGCCAACCATCATTGTCATAATCAAGAAAGCAGACGCCGGGACCCATGGTTTCAGGAAGATACTTTTTCCCGAATGCGCCGTTGTTGTATTTGAAATGGATTCCGGCTTGCTCCGTAACGTCTGTAAACACGATTGGGCCGGAAGGGCGGGATCCTTCCGCAGCGGCTGGCGGCTGCGTGGGTGTGACCGTCAGCTTTGATTCCGCGGCAACCGCGGCCGAAGGGCTGGAGAGCTCCGCACTGCCTGATTTTTTTGTGCAGCCGATAAACGCGAATACCACCGGCAGCAGGCAGCCAACAAGCGACTTTTTCAGCATCGACACCACTTCCTTGTTTTGATCAATAACAGGCGGTTTTCAGGCGGCGCTCGCAGGAAGCGATTTCGCGTGCTTATGCCTGGATTCCTGCCATGTTTCCAGTAGAAAAGCCGCCGATCCAACGAGAAAGAGCGAGTAGAACGGAGCATATACGCTCTGGAACAGACGTAAGATCATTTCCACCAGGGCCACCAGGAATGCCACCACGGACTGCCCGGTCCGGGAGCGCACTGTGGTCTTCGGGTCAGTGATCATGAAAAAGATAAAAAGCTGGTACATCGGCCCGGTAATGGGCGAGATCTCCGCCTGCCAGGGATGTCCCGTAATCCAGCTGCGCAGGAAGGAGAATGCGACAAACGAAATCACATACGTGCCCGTGATGTTGAAGCGGTTGACGCGCCAGATGATGGCCGAGCCGAGCACCCAAATGACCAGCATGGCCCAGATGTTATTGCCCCATTGAATACTCAGTCCCGCAACCGCCTGCGGAGCCAGCAGCAGCAGAGCGCAAATGCCGAAATTCGATGGATTCCAGATATGGCGGTCCTTGATGCGCAGCACATATTTGGACATGATGGAAATCAGGCTGCACAGCACGTACGGCCAGAACGCCGGTGAGCGGACAAGGATGCCGACGCTGATGCCAGTGATGTACGCGCTGGCCGGATGCAGCCACTTGTGGAACGTGATACGGCCAAATGTCAATTCAGCCGCGATGGCCGTAAGAATCGCCAGCCCGGTCTTCTGATAACTTTCCAGAATGCCGAAGGAAAACTGGCCGGCCAGGAGAATCATGGTAATGAGGGCCGGAGCAAGATAACGGTTCCCGGGGCCGAAGAAAGCAAGCACGCGTTTTTTGGTTGTCGACGCTTGTAGCGGCGCAAGCGGAGTTGCCATAGGGGAAGTCATTTGCGCGCTCATGCGGGCTCCTTGATCTTGAGAATCTGATTGATGGCGGGCTGTTCCATGATTTGGACTTTGCCTGATGGCCAGCGAATGACCGCCTTTTCGATCTTGGGGTTCTTGCCCAGGCCGAAATGCAGTCCCCTTTCATTCTGGGCGCTGAAGCCGCTGCCTCCTGAGACTTCCTGAACCTGTTTGCGGCCGTTCCAAAACAGCGTTACCTGCGCTCCAATTGCGCTGCGATTGCTGACAGTCCCTTCCAGCTCAAATTCGATCCAGCCATTTTCAGGAGCTGCTTCATTCTTGTAGATCAGCAGCGGACCCTTTTGATTAGCGACCACCAGGTCCAGAACACCGCGATGCCACAGGTCCGCCAGGGCGACAGCCCGGCCGTCATAGGTGTCGGTGATTCCTACGGCCTGAGCCACTTCCACAAATTTTCCCGCACCGTCGTTGATCCAGAGTTTTTTGTGCTGATAGCCGCCCAGACTGCGTCCGGCAATCGGCGGCCAGTTCTTCGCGTCTGAGATGATCGCACTATTCCCGCCCGCCACTTTTGAAAAGTCGTACCAGTAGTTTTCCTTCCGGTCGAGCGAGATATAGCCATTGGTGAGGAACAGATCAAGCGTGCCATCGTTGTTTAAGTCGCCAAACTGGCCGCCAAAGCTCCAGCCGCCGAGCTCCACTCCCAGGTCTCGCGCAAGATTTTCATATTGGAGAGACTCTCCGCCCATCCCTTCTTTTGGCACCCAGAGATTGTTGCCCTGGATAAGCACTCCATCCTCTGAAATGTTCGAGACGTAGACGGCGTAGCTCCCGCGGTTGAAGATATCGCCGAAGGAGGCGCTCATCCCGCTCTTGGGCGAGTGGCCAATTCCCGTTTGCTCGCCTACTTCGCGGAATTGCCTGCCGTCGTTGAAATAGAGGTCTGAGACTCCGTAATCGTTGGCGAGGAACAGGTCGGGACGGCCGGTCCCGCGCAGGTCTGCGGCGGCGGCCGCCAGGGTCCAGCGCCGGTTGTTGATGCCCATTTTCTCAGTGACATCTTCGAATTTGCCGTTGCCGAGATTGTGGAGCAGATACTTCCGCCCGCCATTTTTCGCATACTCGAAACTTTCCGGCATCATTTTTGTCGACTTGAGGTGCCAGAGATCGAGGTCTTCGGAGTAGTAGCCTGCGATGAAGAGATCGAGCAGGCCATCGCCGTCGTAATCAAGCCAGATGGCGGTGTTGGCATTTACCCATGCCGGCAATCCGGCTTGCTCGGTTACGCGTGTGAAACCATGGCCATGATCATTATGAAACAACTCAGGCCGTCCCCACTTATACAACAGCAGGTCTTCATATCCGTCGTTGTCGTAATCTCCCCACACCGCACCCATGGAGACGCCTGTGCCCGGCTGATTGACGTCCGCGATGCCCAATTCCTCAGCGACATCTTTAAAGGTACCGTTACCAAGGTTGCGATAAAGGGCATTCTTGCTGCCTTCGCCACTGTTCGTCACATAAATGTCCGGCCAGCCATCGCGATCAAAGTCGACAATGGACACGGCCGCGCCCATGGATGCAACCTCGGGCATCACATGGTCAAGTTTGTGGTCGAGTGTGGGACCCTGATGGACAAACTGTATGCCTGCGCTGCGGGAAACTTCCTGAAAGTATAGCCCGTGCCGCTCAAGGGCCGCTTTTTCATTCAGATTGGATCGGTCAACTCGCGCGCCTGCGATCTGTCGAATGACAAAAGGGCCGATCAATAACGCAATGAAAATGATAGTCATTACGAGTCGGCTTATGGCATGCCGGGACATTTTGGGGCCTCACTTGTATTTATCCGTGCATTGGTTGAAGGCTCAAGGAAGGCATAACCCATGCTGTATCGTCAGCCCGAGGCTTGTGACGCTACTGATAGCCCTGGGTTGCGCTTTCGGACCTGATCGAGTAGACACGGCAAAGAACTGAATTTGCAGGCAGTCCGCGGGGAATAGTATGAAAAGTGCGAGCTCGTTGCCGGGGCTAAGGGGAGAAACCCGACCGCGCTTACTTGGCGGCCCCGGCCCGTAAAGCATTCTTGAAAACGTCCGGCGAGACGTAACGTGTGTGGTAGTTTTGCCAGTCTTCCGGATGCTGGCGGAAAACTACTTCGTCTTCCAGTTCTTTCGGGGGTATATCGTATTGCTTCCTGGCGTGGTAGGGCAGCGGAAGCACGGTTTTCCCGAAAGTTGAGTTATAGTCTCCGTCCTTGATCCAGCCGTCTCCCATGATCAGGTAATCGCGTACCCAGCCGGCAGCAGGCGGTGGTTGCTCGGCGAAGTGGAGGGTGATCTCGTCGCCTGAGTTCATGATCACGTAACGGTCATCTATTTTGGCCAATAGCTCGCGCACATCGCCAAACCGGGTGTAATAACCCACAAGGTCGCGCCAGCGTTGCTTTGTTCCTTCCAGGTGGTTGTAATCCGGCAGTTCCGGCGACGAGACGTTTGCCTGGTGCATGACAGAGTAGCCCCGGTAATGCAGGTTTGCCATCTCGGGATCCAGCCGGATGATTTTGAGCGCAGGGTTGGTTGCGCCTTTTGCCCATTCGAATGAATCCCAATAGATTTCCAGGTTCGTCCGTATCCGTAATCGCCGAGGAGAGCCGGACTGAAAGACGTTGGTCAGATCGATCAGGCATATTTTTTTCCGTCCGGCCGGAAAGCCCAGATTCGCATTCGCCACTCTCCAGCCGCCGCGGCCGTCGGGGACTTCGAGAGAGAGTCCTTGTGCCCGCTCATGCGCGCCCTGGCTCATTGCCACATTCACGGATGAGTCCGTCGGATGCATCCAGCCCCGGGCGATCAACCACAATGGCCCGGTGGTTGGCGCATCGTCGCCCAGATCTATCTCGACATAATGATCGCGGGTCACGCCCTGATACTGACCGCGCCCGAAAGTGTCCAGATATTGTCCATCGAGAGTGTTCACAATGGCCGTAACGTCCCGGCCATTGTCATCGATTGCCCGGGCTATTTTGTGGGGCGTTTCAACCGTAGTAATGGCAAGCTTTGCCGGCGGAATCACGAAACGTTCATCTACAAAAATATCCGTCCCGACCGGATGGTCAACCACCATCAAAGCAAGGTAATCGTAGTAATAGGTCTCCCACAGCTCTGCGGTGAAGCGAAGATCGTAGAATCCATCGTGCGGGACTAGCTCGTCACGGCCGATCTTATACCACTCTTCGGTTGCTTCCACGCGTGCCGTTCCCAGAGTGTTGATGCGCAGGCCAATAGCAGAGCTCCAGGGTACGGCATCCTTCACGAACTCCATCTGCTTTCCATTGAAGGCAAACAGATAAGGACAGGAGCCCTTGATGCGCTGTTCGGTCACGATCTCCGTATCGGCTTTCAAGTCAAACTCGGCGCGCATCGTTCCGTTGGGCCATAAGACGCGGACAACATCCGCGCCCGCATGCTCGCCGAGGCCAAAATGAACCAGCGGGCCGGTAATAAGCTGTTTTTGCGTCAGCAAGCCGGAACGTATTTCCATTTCGCCGCCAATGCCGAATGGATTGATGCGCTGGTCGCCTGAAGACTGTCGCGCTCGCGGGCGAACTACCTGCCAGTGATAGTTTTTAGTTCCGTGATTGCCCGCCCTCATGACTTGGCCGCCGGAGGAAACACCGATGAGATCAAGGCGGCCGGCGCCGGTGACGTCCGCCGCATCGAAGACCAATGCCGGGCCCGCCGGTTTATCAAGCAAAACAAAGTTTCCTTTCTCATCGCCAAGCCATACCAGCGCTCCCTGGGCCCCGCCGGAAGTTGCCGTCACCGGAGCCAGGAACAGATCCAGTGCGCCGTTATTGTCGAGATCGGCGGCTTGCAAGCGTACCTCGCCGTTGAAATAGCCGGATGCATTCGGTATTCGGGCAAGCTCAGCCTTCTCCCAATCTTGTCCCGAGTTCTTGTCGGAAAGCCGTACAAGGGTTCCGTCGGAGGCGGCGAGCAGCAAATCGGCGACGCCATCGTTGTTGACGTCGGCGGCAGTGATTGCCTTGATGAGAGGCAGGCCGGAAGGCAGGGACCGTTCCCGGAACTGCCCCGAGCGCTGGTTGGTGAAGACATGGAGCCGTCCCACCCCGTCAATGATGGCAGCGTCCGGATTGCCGTCTCCGTCCAGATCGGCCCAGGCAAATCCAGTCAGGCCGGAAATTCCGCTGAACGGAGAGACTGCGCTAAATGTTTTGTCGCCATTGTTCCTCAAAACAACGGGAACGCCGCTTCGTGTGCCAAGCACGATGTCGAGATCGCCATCAGCCTCAATGTCGACGGCCCATGCGCCGGTATACAAGCCATTGACGATCTTTCCGGGCAGCCTGGTGAGCGCCGTCACGTCGGTGAATTTGTCCGGAGCGTCCTGCCGCCAGAAGCGCACTCCGCCCGCGCCTGCGAATACCAGATCAGGTTTGAAATCATAGTTGAAATCGACCGGCAGGATGCCCTCAGGCAATGGCGGCTGCTTGAAGGGACCTCCGGGAAAGGGAAGAGTTGTTTGTGCCGATAAACGCACAGCGTGGGCGTTTGCCTCGATTACAATCGGTGGTCCCTCTGGGTTGAGTGAGACGGCCCGAGCCAGCGTCCAGCCGCTTCCCGTGTTCGCGAGCGGCTCCACTTCGAACGTGATTGCTGTGTCTGCCGCTGCGGGAATGAAAGAAGGAGATTCCATCCGCAGAAAATGGGTTACGGGTTCAGCCTCTTCTCCGGGCGGTGGTTTGATGACGGCCAGATCCTGGCGATAGTCTGGAACGCGCATCAGCACGTTTCGCAGAAAGATGGTTTTCATCGCAGCAGCATTGAGGTCTGAACCGGAAACTGCTGATTGCAAGGCCGCAACTTGCTGCTGCACTTCCGCAGGCCAGGCGGAGGATCTGGAGCTTATCTTGGCCATTACCGACTTCAGGGTGGTGGAATCACCCCGCTTTGCCGTTATGCGGCCCAGTTCGAGCAAGGCCGCCAGATTGTCAGGCTGCGCGTTAAGAATGTCCTGGATAACGCGTTGAAACTCCGCCGCGCTGTTTTCCCCTCCCTGTTGTTCGATCTGTTGCGCAAGCTGGTAAGCGGCGCGCAAATGTTTGGGGTTGATCTCGATGGCCTTGCGCAAATCGCGGTTCGCTTCCTGCAAACGGTTTCGGGCGCCATCCAGAATTCCCAGCAGGTAATAAATCTGGTCATTGTCCGGAGCGAGCTTGCGCGCCTCTTCCAGGCGCTGGGCGGCCAGGTCGAAGTTCCTCTGTCGTAGCGCAAGCACTCCCCAGTTCACCCACGCCGCAGGCTCGCCCGGAACGAGTTGGGTCAGTTCCGATAATTTGCTTTCGGCATGAACGTCGTCTCCAACCTGGAGGGCCGACAAGCCGACATAAAAAGTTGAAACTGCCTCAATGTATTTCTTCGATCCTTTTTCCGGTAATTTGGAACGGGAACTGCACCCGAAAAACGTTGTCACGAGAAGCGCAAGCATCAAAGCTGGAGAGCTTGCATAAAGCAGGAGCCGTCGAGTTTGAATGTGCTCCGTCATCCCCGAAATCGATGTGCCAGGTACTGAGACGTTTCTTTCAGGCAGATGTTTTGTTTCTGCGGCTCCGTGCAATGGCGCGGGACCATAACAGACCAATTGCTAGAAAGGGCAAAGTATAGAACAACAGGTCCATGCGTCCAAACCCTGGCGGAGTTACTTCAACCTGCGTGGTCGCTTCCCCCGTCCCTTGGGCGGTTTGGAGAATGAGACGAATCCGCCAGAGCTCCTGACGGTCGAATTGAGCCTGAACGTTGTATTGAATCTGCCCATGTAAAGGCGTCCGCTGGGCCGTATACATTACTTCAGGAAGCCGGCCGCTTACCGGTTGTACCCCGATTTTGACTGCAAGATCGTCTGGCACGGCCTTGCCCGGATCCGGATTCACGATCACAAAGAACGTTCCTGTTCCCACATCCGGATGGGTCCAGAGCGCGACAACGCAGGGACCCACTTTGGCATTTTCAAGAATAGGAAATGGCGGGCCATTATGCGCACGCGCAGGCGTGATGCTCGCCAGCAGAAGCAGCAGCATAACTGCAGGAAATCGGTGCCGGACATTTTTCATCGTTGGTATGCAGTTGTTTTTCATCATGGTGCACGTCCTATAGACAGAATTGTTAGCCGTTCATGAGGGTGACGCGCATTTCCATCGGTAGAAACATGAGCCACATTGCGCCCAGCCAGATCAGCAGGCATACCGAGGCCCAGGGAATAAATGCGCGGATCGGATGTTCCATATTGTTTTCTCTGGAGAGGTGGCGCACCACCAGAAGCGATCCTGCCAGCCCCAGCAAAAGGAAGCCTGCCTCAAGCGGTTGTATGAGCCTTAAAGGCAAACCGGTCCAGGTCCACTGAGGAGTGCCCAGGACCGGCAGGCCAATCATCGCCACGGCATTTTGTGTGACCGGAATCAAAGTATATAGACCTGTAAAAAAGTGAAAGCCATAGTGCGCCAGCCACATCCCGAAACCGAGTGGGACAAAAGCATAGCTATAGCGCACCATGATTTGCAGCCAGCCACTGGAGCAATGGGCCCAGGCGCGGGTTATCCAGGTTGCCACAATGAGAAGCAGCAAAGGTTCAACGATCAAACTCACGATGTATATGAAGCCGAGAACCGGAGCTTCATGGTGGACATGTAGCGCGTGTTCGAGCCAGTTCTCCAAAGCATAAATCGGGCTGACCATGCCAAAGGCGTTCAAAAGAGCGCCGAATGTGAAGACCATGCTCAATGCAGCCAGGTCCTTCCGTCTGGAGAAATGACCGATTCCCGATCGCATGGGATCTTCCATGAGTTCGCTTGCAGGCTGACGGCTGAGAATTCCAACGTTGTTGTGAGGACAGGCATGAACACAATCCAGACAGAAGGTGCAATCCATGTTGCCGGATTTGAGCGGCTGAAACAAAGCCAGTTCGCAGCCACGTTGGACTACAACATCAGCGGGTTGCTCCCGGCGCCCGCGAATGCAGTCTTTCGACGCGCAGCTTGAGCAAACCTTCTGATCGCGTACTCTCACCTCCAGCGGTGAGAGGCTGGAGGCCGCGAAATTGAATTGCCCGAGGGGGCAGACGAACTTGCAGAAGGAAGCATGCTTGAAGATGCCATCCACCGCGAGCACCGCGAGAAAATACCCCACGATCAGCCACGCCGTCCACCTGGGGGACGCAAATAGATCGAACAGTTCATAAATAAATAGAATACCGATGAAGAGGGCAATGGAGAGCCACTTGTTGCGCAAACTTCGGGGCCAGTTGAGTCGTGGCCGGGCGAAGCGCCGGGCAAAGTTTCGCACCAGCATGAAAGGACAGGCCATGCAAAAAAAATTGCCGGCGCACAGAATCACCAGCACCAGCAGGCCGCGAAAATGGAGCCAGGTCAGGACGGTCGCAAGGTTCTTCGGGGCAAGCGATGGCCCAAACAATCCGTGGAAGACCATTACTAAACTCAGTATCAGAAGCGGAACCTGAAGAAAGGTGCGGGCGTGGCGCCAGCCGAGAAACCTGCGCACAATGGGAACCTGCATCAGATCGAAGGGCGCTGGGAAAACATTGTTCACGATCGGATTGGATGGTTGGCTCAACAAATTTATCTGGTTGGTCGGACTCCTTGCAGGTCCGTTTGGTATTCCAGCGCTGGTCCATTGATCAGCTTGACGTGCGCGAGGACCACCCAGTCGCCAGCCATTTTGAAATCGAGGCGCCCCTGGTAGAGGCCTGAGTCGATTTCCGTGGCATTGCCGAAGACTGGCGACATGCCCGGATGGGGCATATCGGCTTCAAGCAGGATCCGCGCCCCGGTTACAGGTTGAGCGCCGTCGTCCGTCAGAACGACCTTTACGGTAACGGGACCAACTTGCGGTGGCTGGGGCGCGAAAGCGAACTTGATGCTAAGGTGAGAAGATGGTTCCGTTGCCCTGTGGCATCCATAGAGAAACAAAACCACGGCAAAGATCAACAAAGCTCGATCGCATTTTCCCCCAGCCAATCACGACTCCTTAGAGCGATACACTTCCGGCAGTCCTCCCTCTCAGCTAGGCAGCGCATTCCGATGCCGGGTTGCTGTGCCAGGTGCAGGTACACGTCGCGCATTCTTTCTCTTCCAAGGGCGGAAACATGTGGTAATACATCCCTATAACCATCGGGATAAATACGACCGTGTTGTAGAAAAGATGGAGTTCAACGCGCGGGATTACCAGTTGCAGGATGCTGACCGGCACAGGCGAATGAAACAGGTTGTGCCGCAAGATAACCTGGCTCAGCAGCAGCGCATGTTCAATGTGGTGCCAGAACTGGATGATCAGCGCGACCGTCCACCATTTGTAGGAAGTTCCGGTGAACCCTTTTCGCAGGGTCCATATCCCCACCAGCATAACCAGAGCATAACCGTAATGCAGGGATTCGGTCTGGACGAGCCACGGATAAAACAGGCCAAGCATCCCCAAAGCCTTCGGACGCGGCCATCCCATCACATAAATCTGATAAGCCTGAAACAGATGCTCACCCCAATGCCCAAGCACAATGAGCATAAATACCTGGAGCGCACGTTCATGCCAGCGCGAATTAAGCTTTTCGTAGAAACTTGGCTTTGCCACCGGATTTATTTGTAATTGCGGAATGGTTGGACTCGAGATGGCCATTAGGCTCCTTCCTTATGTCGGCAAAAAAATAAGCAAGGAGAGTATTTGAACTGGTCTGCGGGGAACAATACTAGATTTACATTAAGGTCCGCGTAATTGCGGCAGGAGTCATTCGCTGCTTGCGAAGGCCGATCGACCAAGGGCAAGGAACGTCATCCTTAGAACGGCCTCAATCCGATTGATAGTCTTAATTTTTTTGCCCGCAAATTCGAATTGAACAACTGTCTTTTTCTCCGGGATTTTATAGAAGCAATCGTCCTGTGCTAATACATTTGCACAATCCTGCACAAAGACGGAATTTCAGTCCCGCGATTCGGCACAGTACGGGCAACGTTACACAGGGTGGCCACATTGACAACTGACATGCTGGAAAAATGTGAACGGCAGTTGTTTGAGGTAACCAACGCTCGGGCAATAGCGCTTACTTTTAGTGGCGTGATGCCGGAGGGGCTACCTCCCGCGCCAGGCGCGCAGCCTTCAAGTTGCACATTTTGGCGACTGGCCAGCGAAGGCCAGGCCTTCTATACCGAGAGCAGGGACCACTTTGGATGTGCGGTAGGCGCTTATGTTCATGGCGCGGAATTGCCGGACGCACAAGCCCGGGAGCTTTCAGGGCTTGTCTCTACAATGATTGGCCTTTCATACATAAAATCGGAAGAAGTAGCGCAGCTTTCCCGGCAGACCACACCTCTTCGATACGCGATTTACAGTCCGCTCGACAAAAGTCCTGTCCTGCCTGACGTGGTATTGGTGCGCGGAAATCCCCGCCAGTTAATGTTGCTGACGGAAGCGGCTCGTGCCGCCGGGCTGCTTGCGAATTCTCCCGCCATGGGAAGGCCAGCCTGCACCATGATTCCGGAAAGCATCGCTTCAGGCCGCGTTGTGCTGAGTCTGGGATGCATTGGAAACCGCATTTATACCGGCCTGAAGGAACAGGAAGGTTATATCGCGATTCCCGGCAGTACGCTGGAGGCTGTTTGCAGCCAACTCTCGATCGTTGTTGCAGCGAATGAGACGCTGGTTAAATTCCATTCTGAACGGCAAGCCCAGTTCGCCACCATAGGAATTACTTAAGAAATCTCATTTGTGGAAGGGCGCCGCTCATCTGGCTGCACGAAGAATGCGCAAAATAATTGTTTTATATGATTGCCGCAGACGGCGGTCATCAATAGAGTGTCTTGCATTTTAGAAAGGGATATATGTCACTGCAGCCACCCGTGGATTCACGGCAAGATATCGGGCGGCCCGTTGCAGACTTCCAGTTGACCACGATCGCGGGCGATCAGATCAACTTGCAGACGGTCTTAAGCCGTAAGAAGGGTGCGGTCGTTGTATTTTGGTCCGGTATCTGCTCACACTGTGTTCGCTATGATGGATATTTCAACGGCTTTCCCCGGCAGCATCCGGAACTTGGAATAGTTGCTGTGGCGTCGCGGGAGAAGGAGACTCCGGAGCAACTTCGGGCCATTGCCGCCGACCGAAGGCTCACGTTTCCCATTCTGCACGACCCGGGAAGCAGAGCTGCCAATCTCTGGTTCACGCAACAGACTCCACGAGTTTTTCTCATTGACAACAACCGCGTGCTGCGTTATCGCGGAGCTATCGACAATTTCAAGTACCCGGAAGACCCTGAGTACGTAGCATACCTCAACCCCGCGATCCGACAGTTCTTAGATGGAAAGCCAATCACCCGGACCGAGACGGCCAGTTTTGGATGTGCCATTCAGTCAGTCTATTACAACCTACCCAAAGCACTGTGACCCGTAAAGGGAATGAACTCTCTATTTGAAATACCGGCCAGCATCATTGAGCGAGGGTTGTTCACGATGGACACGGCCCTCAAGTCCGCCCAATCCGCGCTCCAGATGATCACTGGCCAGGAGCGGCTGCAGCCGCTCAAGGCTCCTCCGTTGGCCGGACCAGCCGACGTTGACACGGCTGTGGCGGACTTTGCTAACCGTTTGGCGCGGATCGTGCGCTTCACCCATTGGGACGGCGCAGCGCCGGGCGTGGCCTTCCGCGAAGTGACGTCCGCAGCGCGACGCTCGTTTGGACAATTCGACCTGCGCGATCCACACAACTCGGCTTTTCCTGTGCAACTTGCATTGTCTTTCGGGACGCTGTTCCTCCAGCAAGGACTACGCTTATTAGCGGCGGCCCAGGTCGTCAGGCCCAGCGAGTATCCAAGATTTTTGACGGATTTTTTCGAATCCTTTACTGATGCGCCGATCTTTTTGTCATTGGAATACCGGGAACTTCTGGAGAAGTATGAGGCTCGGCTGGCTGAAAGACCGGATGACGATGCGACTCGCTGTGAACTCGGACGCACACAGATAAAGTGCGGCCTCCATGAGCAGGCTGCCAAAAACCTGCTGCAGGCTGCCGACAACCCATCTGTGCGGGGCCTGGCATTGCACGAAACAGCGGTGGCGTTCTATCGCGCGGGTAAATTGGAGCAAGCTGCGCAGGCGGGCAGCCAGGCTCTGGACGTCAGTCCGGGTAATGAGCGCGTCCGCCATTGGCTTTGGCTTACGGCGCAGAAGATGGGTGGCTATCCCGAATTTGTGCCCCAGAAACACCGGATGGAGGTGAAGGTCGGCTACGAAGGTCCCACCGTGGAGTTTGAAGACATCGCGGCGAAAATCGGGGTGGATAAGACCAGTGCCGGACGCGGCCTTGCCGTATTTGATTACAACAACGACGGCCTGCTTGACATTGTGATCGCCGCCGCGCATGCGGGATGCAATCTATATCGCAACAATGGAGACGGCACTTTTACCGATGTCTCGGTCGGTTCAGGTCTGGATACATGCGTCAACGGTTTCATTATTGCCGTGGGTGATTACAACAATGATGGCTATCCTGACCTCTTTATCAACCGTCTTGGGTTTTTCCCTGGAGAAGCGCAGCTGTTCCGGAACAATGGAAATGGCACCTTCACGGACGTGACACGGGAAGCGGGTCTTAAAGTGTGGGGGCCTGCCTTCAGCTCCACATGGGCCGACTACGATTGTGACGGGCGGCTGGATCTCTTTATCGCCAACAATCTGGGTGGAATGTTCGATCGCAAGGCCCCGAATCGCCTGTTTCATAACAATGGCGATGGGACCTTTACCGAGACAACCGAACAGGCCGGTCTCTCAACCCGCTGGCCTACCATTGGCGCAACCTGGGGTGACTATAACAATGATGGCTTTCCCGATCTGTTCCTGTCGAATGCCCTGGGACATTCACAACTGTACCGCAACAACGGCGATGGCACGTTTACAGACGTGAGCGCCGAGGCCGGAATTACGGAGTATTGCATTGGCAGCACTTCGGTCTGGTGTGATTACAACAACGATGGTCTTCTGGACATCCTGCAGTTCACTTGGTCGAATCATGAAGACGTAATCCACACCCTGCGTCACGGTGAAGGTCCGCCGGACAGCAAGCCGCAACGCATCTATCACAACAATGGTGATGGAACTTTCAAGCTACGTGACCGCGACATCGGGCTCACCGGGTGCTGGGGCACCATGAGCGGCAACGTCGGCGACTTCAATAATGACGGCAACCTGGATATCGTTCTGGGCAATGGCAGTCCGCGCATGGACCGCCTCGAGCCACCGATACTTCTGCAGAATGACGGCAAGCGATTTCATAACGTTACCTTTGCCGCGGGATTGCCCTTTACCGGAAAAGGCCATGGGGCCAACATGGCCGACCTGTTCGGCAATGGACGCTTGTCCGTACTTCTGTCTTCGGGTGGCGCCTATCCGGGCGACGTGATGACTACGCGGGTCTTCTATCCGAAGCGATT
>JASLFF010000020.1 GCA_030150795.1 Terriglobales bacterium
AAGCGCGAACCTGGATTGTCGACATCGACCTTGACGCCTAGCGACGATCCCAGATAGCCGACGATGGTCTTGGCGATCCCAAAAACTCCAATGGGATGACCAGTCCAGGCGTCTTGCAGCGTCCCAATCAGTGCGCCTGTAATCATGCCGGGAATGGGCCGGCGGCGCGCGACGGCAAAAAAGATGGTCACCAGCAACGGCAAGTCCAGTACCGCCAGAAATCGGACGCGCAGAAAAACCTGGAGAAAGATGGCCAGCACCGGAATGCCTATGGAAACCGGCCAGCTAAACCGATGTACCTCAATTTCCTCGCGGGAGGTTAACGATACGCTGGAGTTCATCGCGGTGGCTTCTCCTGCGTTGCTGGAGTAGCCGTCGGCGCGGCGCTCGGCTGGTCAGGTGTAGATGAATCAGGGGCAACTGCAGGAGTCGTGGTTTTCTTCGGTGTGGGTTTTGGCTTGGCCGGAGTAGTTTCTGCCGAACCCGCGGGTGCCTGAGTCTGTCCGGATGGCGGCTTTTTTGCTTCTGCTCCGGTTTTGCCGGTGACCGTACTCGTTGCCGCAGTTCCGGTGGCTGATGTTGGCGGCTTTGCAGACCCACCCGCCGCTGCCGTCTTTTGCTCCGTGGCCGGGCTTACAGGTTTGTTAGCTTGGGCTGGAGTAGGAGAAGGTTTTGCCGCCGGGACTCCTGTCTGCCCGCCCCCGGGAGTCTTGGGCGCATTTGGATCGACCTTGGGGACGCTGGGCAGCCGTTGAGACAAAATGTCCGCGGCGCGCATGGGCTCAGGGCCTGCGGAGGCAGAACGTGAATTGTCTGACATCTCCGTAATAACCAGCACTTCTTCCAATCGGTTCAAATCGGCGGCAGGCTTGATCTTGATAACAAGAAAGGGATCGTTATCGTGGTCCGGCGTGGCTGCAATGACGGTGCCAACGGAATACCCTTTGGGATAAATGCGATCTCCGCCGCTGGTGATCACGTGCTCGCCGGGCTCTACCTTCTCGTCAGACATAATGTCATTGATTTGGAGTTCGCCGAGAGATGTGCCCTTCACAATACCCTGAAGCCGGGATTTTTCCAGAATTACGCCCGCCCCGCTGTCATGATCGTTGATCAACAGCACCTGCGAGCTCGGGCCGAAAACGTCCTTGACTTTGCCGACGATTCCATCGGGAGTAATCACGGCCATGTCCGGCTTGATGCCTGCTTTGGAACCTTTGTCGATGGTGATCAGCCGCGACTGCTCGGTCCCGCTGGTGGCAATTACCTGTGCCGCCACAGTTTTGGTAATGAATTTTTCTTTAAAATCCAGCAGCGCCTGCAGACGCTGGGCCTGGTCAGCATCTTGCCGGAGCCGCACCTGCTCCATTTGCAGACGCGCAACTTGTTCCTGCAATTCTATGTTCTGTTTTTTGGCGCCGCGAAGGTCGGCATAGTTGTGCCAGCCGTCGCGGAAGAATCGGCCTGTGGAAACAAAAACTTTCTCAACGGGAGTAAAAGCGGTGACGGTCCAAACACGGATCAGCCGCGTCCCACTTCCGGTACTTCCCGGCTTTGCGCCTTCAGGACGCTTCACCTGCGTGGCCAGAGCGACCACCTGAATGAAAAGAACCGCCATCAATGCCAGCGGGTTCTTGTACCGAGTAAAAAAATTTTCCATGACCTGCGCTAAAGGAGGGCCAGATGAAGGACGGACTTACCAGGTCCGTCCCCTGTTTTAGTGATAGACGCCTTGCGAATAGACGCTTTGCGAATAAACGCCTTACTCAATCGAAATCTTTCTCAAGAGTTTAAAGTCGCTGAGCATTTTTCCCGTACCCAGCACCACGCTGGCCAGAGGATCATCGGCAATGGAAACCGGCAACCCGGTTTCTTCGCGGATGCGCTTGTCCAGGTTCTTCAGCAATGCGCCGCCGCCCGTAAGAACGATGCCGCGATCACTGATGTCCGCGCTCAACTCCGGCGGCGTGCGTTCCAGCGCGACGCGAATCGCATTCATAATGGTGCTGATGCACTCGCTCAATGCCTCGCGAATTTCGCTGTCGTCAATGGTAATGGTCTTGGGCACGCCTTCAATCAGGTTGCGCCCTTTGATTTCCATCGTGAGCGGCTTGTCCAGCGGATACGCCGAGCCAATTTCAATCTTGATGGTTTCTGCGGTGCGTTCGCCGATGAGCAAATTGTATTTGCGCTTGAGGTAATTCATGATGGCTTCATCCATCTGGTTACCCGCCATGCGCACGGAGCGGGAATAAACGATGCCGCTGAGTGAGATCACAGCGATGTCTGTGGTGCCGCCGCCAATATCTACCACCATGTTGCCGCTGGGCTCGGTGATGGGCAGCCCGGCGCCAATCGCGGCCACCATGGCCTGCTCCACCAGATGCACCTCGCTGGCTTTGGCGCGATAGGCGGAATCCATCACGGCGCGCTTTTCCACCTGCGTAATTTCAGAAGGCACGCCAATCACAATCCGGGGATGCACCAGCATCTTCCGGTTGTGCGCTTTCTGAATGAAATAATTCAGCATTTTCTCAGTGACCTTGAAGTCGGCAATCACGCCGTCTTTCATGGGCTTAATGGCCACAATGTTTCCCGGAGTGCGGCCCAGCATTTCTTTCGCTTCTTTGCCCACGGCCTCCACTTCACCGGTGTTTTTGTTGATCGCCACAATCGAGGGCTCGTTCACCACAATGCCCTTGCCTTTGGCGTACACCAGCGTGTTGGCCGTCCCCAGGTCGATCGCCAGATCGCTGGAAAACATGCTGAAGAGCGAGCGCAAATTATGAATGCGCGAATTCTCTGATTTGAAACCGTTTTTCGACATACCAGATTCTTTCTTCTATTAAATAACTTCA
>JASLFF010000099.1 GCA_030150795.1 Terriglobales bacterium
GCTCAGAATTGAGTTTGAATTTGAGAGCCTCAACTTTGTGAAACACGGACATGACGTGAAAGGATGCGACATGATCGTGTGCTGGAAACATAATTGGCCGGAGTGTCCGCTGGAAGTGCTGGAGCTGAGCAAGCTGGTGGGAAAACTTTTGCCGCAGATGAACGGATGAAAAACTTAACCGCAAAGGACACCCAGGAACACAAAGGAGGGGACAAAATCGCCGCCATCGCCCAGATCGCGCGTCATCGCCGAAATCGGAAAGGCAAAATTTACCGCTGATTAACACTGATGACACTGATAAGGAGTTAGGTAATCGGAAAAGCAAAACTTACCGCGGATTGGCGCGGATGCACACGGATCAGGACATCGCCAGAATTGCCAAGATCGCCGGAAGTGCAAAAATTGAAAACCTTTGAAACACGGAGCAGCGGGAGAAATTATTCAATCCATGGCAAGGGCTTTTTTCTTCTCCGCGTCTCCGCGCCTCCGTGGTAGGTTTGCTTTTTCCGATCCGCGTTCATCCGTGTAAATCCGCGGTAAGGTTTTGCAATCGTTTGACGGACTGAATCGCCATTCAATAAACTTTACCCGGTCATCATTCCTGTCCGACAAGAGAGAATCACATGAGCGATCTGGTCCAGCTTTCAAAAGATAACGACATTGCCATTATTACCATCAACAATCCGCCGGTGAACGCGCTGAGCCCGGGAGTGCCGGAAGGCATTTCTGAAGCGATTGAGCAGGTTGACAAAGACCCGACAGTGAAAGCGGCGGTGCTGATTGGCGGCGGCAAAACCTTTGTGGCCGGCGCGGACATAAAAGAGTTTGGCAAGATGACATCGGGCAAGACGCGCGGCGGGATTCCATTTTTGCCGCTGCTGAACCGCATTGAAGATTGCAGCAAGCCGGTGGTGATGGCGATCCATGGCACGGCTTTTGGCGGCGGGCTGGAGTTGGCGATGGCGGGACATTATCGCGTGGCGGCCCCGACGGCGCAGGTGGGGCAGCCGGAAGTGAAGCTTGGCATTATTCCTGGCGCAGCGGGAACGCAGCGTTTACCGCGGCTTGCAGGCGTGGCCAAAGCCGTGGAGATGTGCGCAGACGGCAATCCGATTAAAGCGAAAGAAGCTTTATCTTTAGGGATTGTTGACAAGCTGATTGATGGCGACTTGCTGACCGGCGCTGTGGCGTTTGCCCGCGAGATTGCCGGCAAGCCTGCGCGCAAGACGCGTGAACGCAATGAAAAGCTGGGATCGGCGGAGCAGAATGCGCCGATTTTTGCCGCGGCGCGCGATGCTGCACGCAAAAAAGCTCGTGGGCTGATGGCTCCCATGTCCGCGATTGATGCCGTGGAAGCCGCGACGAAGCTTCCTTTCGAGCAAGGCGTGGACGCCGAGCGCAAGCTGTTTACCGAGTGCCTGTTCTCTGACCAGTCAAAGGCGATGATTCACGTCTTCTTTGGCGAGCGCGAAGTGGCAAAGATTCCTGATGTCCCGAAAGAGACGCCGACGATTCCGGTGAATACGGCGGCGGTGATCGGCGCAGGGACGATGGGCGGCGGCATTGCCATGAACTTTGCCAATGCCGGTATCCCGGTGCTGCTGAAAGAGACGGACCAGACCGCGCTGGATCGCGGCATGAATACGATCCGCAAAAATTATGAGAACACGATGAAGAAAGGCCGCCTCACGCAGCAGCAGATGGACGATCGGATGAAGCTGATCAAGCCCACGCTGACCTATGACGGCTTTGAGTCCGCGGACATGGTGGTGGAAGCCGTATTTGAAGGCATGGCGCTGAAGAAACAAGTCTTCGGCGACCTGGATAAGATTTGCAAAAAAGGCGCGATTTTGGCGAGCAATACGTCGACGCTGAGCATTGATGAGATTGCGTCGGCGACGACGAGGCCGGAGGCTGTGATTGGGACGCACTTCTTCTCGCCCGCCAACGTCATGCGGCTGCTGGAAATCGTGCGCGGCAAGTCCACGAGCAAAGAAGTTATCGCCACGTGCATGCAACTATCCAAAAAGCTGGGGAAGGTTGGCGTGCTGGTGGGAAATTGCAGAGGGTTTGTCGGCAACCGCATGTTTGGCCCGTACCGCCGTGAGGCGCAGTTCCTGGTGGAAGAAGGCGCAGGGATCGAAGCGATAGACAAAGCGATGTATGACTTTGGATTAGCAATGGGTCCTTTGGCTGTCGGCGATTTAGCTGGATTAGACGTCGGTTGGCGCATTCGCAAAGAATTTAAACACCTGGAAAAGCCCGGCGTTCGCCAGCCGTTGGCGGAAGACCGCCTCTGTGAGATGGGGCGTTACGGCCAGAAGACTGGCGCGGGTTGGTACAGGTATGATGAAAACCGTCGCGCCATTTTTGATCCCACGGTAGAAGAGAATGTCCGCAAGTGGGCGGCTGAAGGCGGCGTGAAGCAACATGCCATCTCCAAAGAGGAAATTGTCGATCGCCTGATCTATGCGCTGGTCAACGAAGGTGCGCGCATTCTTGAAGAAGGCTACGCGCTGCGCGCCGTCGATATTGACATCATCTATCTCACCGGCTATGGCTTCCCTGCACACCGGGGCGGACCAATGTGGTATGCGGATACGGTTGGCCTGAAAAAAGTTTACGATCGCATCTGCGAATTTCACAAACAGCACGGAGAGCTCTGGGAACCGGCGCCACTGCTCAAGCGTCTGGCAGAAGAAGGCAAGGGCTTCGCCGACTTCGACCAGAAAGCGAGCGTCGCGGCATGACGCGTCAAGCCGTTATTGTCGATGCACTCCGCACGCCGCTGGGCCGGCGCGACGGCACGCTGAAATCTTGGCACCCGGTCGATCTCTTGGGCTTCACGCTCAACGGCCTGGTTGCGCGCAACAAGCTCGATCCCGCGCTTATCGACGACGTGATTGCCGGCTGCGTCATGCAAGTCGGCGAGCAAGCCGCCAATGTCGGACGCAACGCTGTTCTCGCCGCCGGCTTCCCTGAATCTGTTCCCGGCACTACTGTCGATCGCCAATGCGGCTCCAGCCAGCAGGCCATTCATTTTGCCGCCCAGGGCGTGATCGCCGGCAGTTATGACATTGCCATCGGCTGCGGCGTTGAAAGTATGACGCGCGTTCCCATGGGCGCTTCCGCCGCCAACGGTCCAGGCAAGCCGTTTGGTCCGGCGATGATGAAGCGCTATAACAATGTCCATTTCAACCAGGGCATCAGCGCGGAAATGCTGGCCGAACGTTACAAGCTCACCCGCGAATGCCTGGACCAGTACAGTCTAGAAAGCCATCGCCGCGCCGCGCGCGCCACGCAGGAAGGCTGGTTCTGCCGTGAGATTCTGCCTCTACCTGTCGTGACGGACCAAGGCACTGTGAACGTCAGCCGCGATGAAGGCATCCGCGCCGATACCACGCTGGAAAAAATGGCCACGCTCAAGACCGTCTTCAAGGCCGATGGCGTTGTCACCGCCGCAAACTCATCGCAAATCACTGACGGCGCTGCTGCCGTGCTCATCATGGAGCGTGGCATCGCGGAAAAACTTGGCTACCGTCCCCTCGCGCGCTTTGTCGAATTCGCCCTCGCCGCGGAAGATCCGGTGCTGATGCTGGGCGCGCCAATCCCCGCGACCCGCAAAATTATGGATCGCTCCGGCCTAACACTCGAAGACATGAATCGAATCGAAATCAATGAAGCGTTCGCCAGTGTTGTGCTGGCCTGGCAGCGAGAAACCAAAGCCGATCTCGCCCAGGTGAACGTCAACGGCGGTGCGATTGCTTTAGGCCATCCGCTGGGCGCGAGCGGCGCTCGACTGATGACCACACTGGTGCATGAACTGGAACGCACCGGCGGTCGCTACGGAATGCAAACCATGTGCGAAGGCGGTGGCATGGCCAATGCAACGATCATCGAGCGGCTGAATTAACTAGAAGAAGGATCAATTAGCCGCGAATGCACGCGAACTACGCGAATCAACCGCAAAAGATTTGCTTTAAAATTTCGTGTTTATCGCGTTAATTCGCGGCCATAACTTTCAGTACTGAAAATGGAGAAGCAATGAAGATCAAAGGTTCAAGCGCGCTGGTTACCGGCGGCGCATCAGGTTTGGGCGCGGCCACAGTCCGCATGCTGGCCACAAATGGTGCCAAAGTTGTGATTGCAGATGTCAACGAAAAAGGCGGCAATGATCTAGCGCAGGAACTCGGGGCATCGAACAGCGTCAAATTCGTCAAGACCGATGTAACCGACGACGCGCAGGTCGCCGCAGCCGTTGAAGCCGCCGTCAAACAGCACGGAGGTTTGCACATCCTCGTCGCCACTGCCGGCATCGGCATCGCTGAAAAACTGCTGGGGAAAAACGGCATGCATGATCTGCAAAAATTCATTCGCACCATCCAGGTCAACCTGATCGGGACCTTTGACGTCATTCGCCACGGCGCCAATGCCATGACCCCCAACCAGCCGGACGAAGACAACGGTCGCGGCGTCATTGTCACAACCGCTTCTGTCGCGGCCTATGAAGGGCAGATCGGCCAGGTTGCTTATTCGGCGTCCAAGGGCGCAATCGTCGGCATGACCTTGCCTCTAGCGCGTGAGCTCGCCCGCTCAGGGATTCGCGTATGCACCATCGCTCCAGGAATTTTTCAAACTCCATTGCTCTCTGGCCTGCCGGAAGCTGCGCAGGCTTCGCTTGCTCAGCAGGTACCGTTCCCCGTTCGTCTGGGCAAACCACCTGAGTTCGCGGCGCTGGTGCAGCACATTATTGAAAACAACATGCTCAACGGCGAGACCATCCGCCTTGACGGCGCAATCCGCATGGCTCCCAAGTAATCGGGGTTTTTTCTGCAACCCGAGCGCAGCTTTTCTAAAATCCAGAACCCGCATTTTTGCGGGTGAGGGATTTCTATTCCCGCGATACTGCTCAGGATGATCCGGATATCCAGGACGTGTCAGAACCGCTATTCCCATTTACACTCGTCATCTCGAACTCCGTCAAAGCTTCCGAGCAGAAACTACCAAATTTGTTTTATCCGTGTAAATCAGTGAGATCAGTGTTATCAGTGGCCAGATTTTGATTTTTCAGATTTCTCGATGATCAGATGCCCCGATTTTCTCTGCGCCTCCGCGGTGAAATATCAGCCTTTTTTCAAAAACCTCTCCACGCCCTTCCGGCAATCTTCCGTCTGCCTTGCAATCGCATTGATCTCCACTCCCGCCTGCAATGCCGCCTCGAATGACATTGAATCCATGTTGTACAAAAGCCGCTTTGAAAGCATCACCGCTGAAGCCGATTTCGCCGCCAGCTTCGCCACATAAGCTTCCACTTCCAAAGAGAACTTTTCGTCGGCAAATACCCGATGCACCAGCCCCAGCTCATGCGCTCTTGCCGCGGACACGACTTCACCTGCAACAACCAGCTCAAACGCAGCTTTCTCTGAGACCGAGCGCCGCAGGATCGCCATGACCATCGCCGGAACAAATCCGATGTTTACCTCCGGGTAGCCAAACTGCGCAGACTCCGCCGCCAGAATAATGTCGCAAGCCGTAGCGATCCCGCAGCCCCCGGCCAGCGCTCGTCCTTGCACGGCTGCAATCACCGGACGTGGATGATTGCGCATCATCAGGAACAAGTCAGCCGTTGAGCGGGCCTCGGCCATATTGTCCAACACGCTTCCCTGGGTACTCTTCTCCAGCGCAGCCAGATCGGCGCCGGAGCAGAAATCAGTTCCCGCGCCCGCAAGCAAGACCACACGGCAGGCATCGTCAGCAGCTGAGGCGCTGAAAGCCGCCTTGAGCTCGCCAACCATCTCGCCATCGAGCGCATTGCGCTTGTCAGGACGATTTAGCGTGAGCCGCGCAACTCCATCGCGCAATTCGTAAAGAATCTTACGGTACATCAATCTCCATTCTCAGCAGCGCCGCGCCGTATGTTTTGCCCTGATTGTCCATGCGTAGTGACACCAGTCCGCCGCCATCCAATGCATGATGCAAAACAAAATTCAGCGCGTGCAGATTCGGCAGCTCATAGCGATCTACTTCCCCGCGACAAATTCCGGCAAAGTGTTTCTTCACTCGCTCAGCCGTTACCTCGCGGACTAAAATCGGATAGTCCTGCAGCGTCAGCGCAATGAGCCCAATGTTGGCGTCATCGCCCTTATCGCCTGAACGCGCATGCGCAATTTGTCGAAGCTGAATCTTCATATTGTTCTGCCTGGAAAAAACAATTTCACCACGGAGGCACGGAGATACGGAGAAAAGCCAAATCAATTTATCCGGTCCGCTTGTATCTGCCCGCCAACAATCAGATTCGGGCTATGCCGCGAAGAATTTTTCCTTAGTCTTGCATTCCGTTTTTCTTCAACTTCCCGCACACTCCGAAGTTTCTCTGTGTGCTGTGTGTGTTGAGGTTTTCACTTTGACTGTTGGCTGCTGTTTTTGAGTTTTCTCCGTGCCTCCGTGGGTGAGTGGCCTTTTGATCCGCGTTCATCCGCAGTAAATTCACCTCTTGGCTCACTGCGACCACGGCGGCACAACGCCGGTCATTCTGGCATAAGCCACCAACTGTCCCATATGTTCGTTCGCATGAACAATAATGCGCAGATACATTCCGTCGACGGTCGCGTCGCGATCAGCGATATGCACCTTGCGCTGCAGGTCGGCTGGCTTTTCCGCCGCGTGCGCGGCCCTCACCACTTCCAGTGAGCGCTTCAGCCACTTGACCACATCAGCTTTTGAAGTAACAGTCTTCTCCGCATCCTCTTTCAAATCGGGAGGCATCTTGGGACCGGTCACACTCAGCAGGTAAAAGTTTGCCAGCACAATGTGCATATAAACTTCACTGGTAGACCGCACTCCCTTCGCGGGTCGCCACGCGAATTTATCTTCCGGCGTGGCCTCCGCCAGCGCGACAAGCTGGCTGGTCACGTGTTTCCACTCGCCATCGTATCCCTCCCAGATTCCTTCCGGCGCATGCTGTGCAAACACGCTTTTCCCGCACAACAAAATCATGAGCAGCAATACCCTCATCAGCCTCTCCTTATTTCTATCCGCGTCCATCCGCGCAAATCCGCGGTATGTTCCTGCCAGTCACGCCACCTCGACCTGTGGCGCCACCAGCGTCTTCGGTATCAGCGCCGGCCAGTATGCAATGACCTCATCTACCTTCGACCGTCCGGCGCTTAAACCTGTGACTGACGGCGGTCCGTTGAGCGCGATCGGTGTGATCTCCTTCAAGAAGCGCTCTACCGGCGCTTTCTCCATCGCTCGCGCGCCAATGCGCAGTGTCACCTCAGCGATATCTGGATCCGGTTCACAGGACATTTCTCCGTGGCAAGCGTTTACCCCGATAAACTCTGAATGAATTGCATCCAGCTTCAGCCCCAGCCGTTCCATACGCTGGCGCAAAATCTTGTCTGCGGCGCGGGCCTTTTTGTACGCGTCCGGCCATGAATATGCCAGCGTTGCCACGGCCTTGAAGCCTGCGGAATAACTGATGGAAACCTTATATTGATCTGTCGCCGCGCGGCCCTTGATGCCGTAAGCTCGCACACGGTCGAGCCCCTGCTGTTCCAGCCCAATCGTTGTGAAATCGGCAATGCCATCCGGCGTAATGTAATTCCTGGGATCGCCGATCTCATACAGCAATTGTTCGGTGACGCCTGCCACGTTCACGCGCCCGCCGGTACCCGCATGTTTGGTTATGACGAATGTGCCGTCGCTCTCGGCCTCAATGATCGGGTATCCAATGTTGGCAAAGTCCGGTATCGATTCCCAATCCGCCTGGCAGTTGCCGCCTGTGCACTGCGCTCCACATTCGATAATGTGTCCCGCGATTGTTCCTGCGGCGATTCGGTCCCAGTCATCGGCCTTCCAGCCAAACTCGCGCACCATGGGGCCAAGCGCCAGCGCGGCATCATTGCAGCGGCCAGTGATCACAATCCCCGCGCCACGGCACAACGCATCGGCGATTGGAAACGCGCCAAAATAAACGTTGGCGCTCTGCACGCGTGAGCGTATCGAACTCAGCGGCTCGTCCGTATCCATGTTCGTGAATTGGATTCCGCGCTCCAGCATCTGGTCCAGCTGCGGCATGATGTCGTCGCCTGTTACTATACCGATCTTTAGTTTGCCACCGTAGCCCGCTGCCTGCAGCGCTGCCGCCACGGCATCCTTACAGCCCACAGGATTCATACCGCCGGCGTTGGTCACCACCTTTACGCCACGCTCAACAATATCTCTCGCGCCGTGTTTGATCACGCCCAAAAAGTCATGTGCATAGCCCGCGCGGGGATCACGTTCGCGCAGCTTCTGCAAAATTGACATTGTGATTTCGGCCAGGTAGTCGAGCGTCAGATAATCGAGCGGCCCGCCGCGCAAAAGCTCAAGCGGCGCTTCCGCAGAGTCTCCCCAGAAAGCTGACCCGTTGGCAATCCTGATCATCTCGCCGCCTTTGCCGGACTGTTGCGTTCGATCATTGTCCGGCCCCAGCCGCTTCGCCGCTCAGCCGCTCGCGCAGCACCCGTTTCAGTACCTTGCCCGTAGGGTTTTTGGGAAATTCACTCATCACGTGAATCTCTTTGGGCACTTTGAAACTGGCCAGCCGCGACCGCGCGTGTGCCATCAGCTCTTCTTCATTCAGCTGCTGCCCCGGCATCGGCACCACGCAGGCCACAACTTTTTCAATCCAATAAGGATCGTGCAAACCTACCACAGCAACTTCCGCCACGCTGGGATGCGCCGCAATGTCCTCTTCCACTTCCTGGCTGGAAACATTTTCTCCGCCGCTCTTGATCATGTCCTTTTTGCGGTCAAGAAAATACAGCCAGCCATGCTCGTCCACCCGCGCC
>JASLFF010000676.1 GCA_030150795.1 Terriglobales bacterium
GCATATCCTGCTTGATCCACTCGACTGAAGCACCAGAGTTGGCGGCGTGCTCACGCGCCTTCGCCAGCAGAAATGGAGAACGGTCAACGCCTGTGATCTGAAAGCCGCGCCGGGCGAGTTCCACCGAGTGACGTCCCGGCCCGCAGCAGAGGTCGAGCACGCTGCCTCCGCTGGATTGCGTCAGCGCAAGTATCCGGCTGACTTCGTCCGGCGTGGCGGCAAACCGTTCATCGGAAAACATGAAAGGATAAAAGTCCCGCCAGAAATCGTCATTTTCAAACCATTCCATAGGCAAAGAGTTTAGCGTAACGGAGGAATTTTCAGCGTGAATGTGGATCTTCACGGGGTGGAGCAGGCATTCATGCCTGCGATGCCCTGCGATAAAAGTTTTCGGGCTTTAGATGGGATGAGACGGCTGGTCTCGACGGAACGAGCTATGATGCCGTCCGCAACGCACTCGAGGTGCAAAGGAGACCAGCCAATGAAGAAGAGTAACAGAGAAGCCGAGTGGAAGGAGAGACCCAGCCAGACGGTAGGGATTGATTTAGGAGATCGGTTCAGTCACTACTGCGTGTTGAACAGCGATGGAGAAGTGGTGGAAGAGGGTCGGATACGGACCAACGAGGAAAAATTCCGGCTGCATTTTGAAGGCGAGCCACGAGAACGCATCGTCATTGAGAGTGGGACACACTCACCCTGGGTCAGTCGTCTTGTGAAGCGGCTAGGCCATCAGGTGATCGTGGCCAATGCGCGCAAGGTGAGGGCAATCTGGGAAAATGAGTCTAAGAGTGATCGACTCGATGCTGAGATGTTGGCCAACCTTGGCTACAGTAATCCTAAGTTGCTGGCCCCGATTCAACATCGCAGTCAAGAACGGCAGCGCGATCTGAATCTTCTGCGCGCCCGCGACACTCTGGTCCGAGCACGGACCATGCTGATTAACTCGATACGAGGAATGGTGAAGAGCGATGGTGGACGGCTACCAAAGTGTGAGGCAGATTATTTCGCCACCCGTGTAGCCGCGGCGGTGCCGGTCAAACTGATGGTGGCTGTCGAACCCTTGCTGCAACAGATTGCGGCTCTCACCTTACAGATCCGGCGTCTCGATCAGGAGATCGAGAAACTGGCTGATCGCTATCCGGAAATCCATGTTTTGCGTACAACGCCGGGGGTAGGACCAGTGATTGCGGCTGCCTATGTACTGACCTTGGATGGGGTCGATGCGGTGAAGCACAGCCGTTCGGCAGGAGCCTTTCTAGGATTACGTCCTGGACGCAGCCAATCCGGAGATTCCGACCCGCAACGTAACATTTCTAAAACGGGCAATATTTACTTGCGCCGTTTACTGATCCAGGCAGCGCAGTACATCCTGGGACGGTTCGGCCCAGATTCGGCTTTGCGCCGCTGGGGATTGAAACTAGCTCTGGGAGGAAAGCGCGCCAAGAAAAGAGCTGTGGTGGCAGTAGCCCGCAAACTCGCTGTCCTTCTTCACCACCTATGGAAAACAGGTCAACACTATCAACCTTTTCCGCAACCGGTAACCATGTCCGCTGCCAGCTGTTAAACAGCAAACCATAACCCAGCATTAGAAGAACGGATGTTGAAGCTTTGCCGGATTCATTGCCATCTCGCGTTTCGGTGACTGCGACCAGGGGCTTGGCCCGCCGAGGCCGTGCTTTAGATAGCAGCACCCATTCATCGTCATCGGACACCAAAATGCACCGAGCTCATTGCGGCTCACCAGAGTGCGAATAGAAGCACCGAGATGAATGAACAGCAGAAGCAAAACCCGTCAACGAAAGAAAACCCTTGACTATGACCAGCCGTCTCATAGAAGCCCCTGAGGTTTTTCTCGTGGAGGTTAGAGGTGATCCGATGGAGAGGGCCGCGAAATGTCGCTTAATCTGTTGCTGATTCTCTACATGATGTGCCTCGCCTAACAATACCTCAGTGGCTAAAAGCCGGAGTATCTTAGGCTCTTGACGCAGGCCTGGAAGGCCTGCTCCACCCCGCAATGGCCTACGCCTTCGCTGATAAATGCTTTTTATTCAATCCAGATAACTGAAAGTTACCCCGTCCGTCTGATCACTGGAAGACATACCAGACCTAATTTTTATTAACGCTAAAAAATAAATGGAACGATTTGCCCAATTCGAGCAATGGATAACAGGAGCGAGGGCAACGCCCAGCAGAGCCATGGCAGATTCGCCAGTCGAAGATCAGGAGCTGCTCAGGCAGCTTCGCAAAGGAAATGAGACGGCGTTCACCGCGCTCTATGAGCGGTACCAAGGGGCTATTTACCGGTTTGCGTTGCACATGAGCGGCAATACAGCCACGGCCGAGGAAGTGACGCAGGAAGTTTTTATGCTGCTCATCGGAAACCCGAAAGGCTATGCGGCTGAAAAAGGAACGTTGGGTGGCTATCTGTTTGGCATTGCGCGCAACCTGACTCGGCGCGTAATGCAGCGGTCGCGGCTGGACCTGCCGATTGAAGAGGAATGGCTGGATAGCGGAGATTCGGGGTTCACCAGCGATCTGGACGTGCTCTCCGAACTTAGCAACTCTGAGCTGCTGGAGTTGCTGCGCAAAGCGTTGCTGGCATTGCCGGAGCAATACCGCGAAGTGGTTGCGCTGTGTGACCTGGAAGAGATGAGTTATGCGGATGCGGCGGCGCTGCTGGAATGTTCGCCGGGAACAGTGGCCTCGCGGCTGCACAGGGCGCGGGCGATGTTGAAGACGAAATTGAGCTTTCAAAAATGCGTGAAATAGATCCACAATCCGGAGATCCACTGAAAGATAGCGCAGCAGATGCGCGTTTGAGCGAGGCGCTGCGCGGACTAGCCGCCTCGGCGCGACAAGGTGCACCCGCTGAAGTTGGAGCGGGATTGGTATCGGCTTTCCGCCGTCATCATGCACGGCGCAGACTGATTCGCCGGGCGAGCGTGGCGGCGTTGGCGGCGTGTATGGCGCTGGCAACCGGGCTGATATCGATGCGCTCACGGCGTGGAGTGCAGTCAATAGAAATCGTGAAAGAACAACCGAGCATTGTTCACATAAAAGCTCCTGAGGTTGTCGCAAGCGTTAAGGCAG
>JASLFF010000819.1 GCA_030150795.1 Terriglobales bacterium
GGACGGGATTCTTGAGTGCGGCGGAGCATTGATCAGCGAGTTTCCGTTAGAAAGTTTCGCCGCGCCGCAGAATTTTCCCATCCGCAACCGCGTGATCAGTGGGCTGGCTTTGGGGGTCCTGGTCGTCGAAGCCGGCGAATACAGCGGTACGCGCATTACGGCGCGTTGCGCGCTGGAACAGAGCCGGGAAATCTTTGCTGTGCCGGGCAACGTGATCTCCCGCAACTCCTGGGGACCGAACACCCTGATCAAGCAGGGAGCCAAGCTAACTGCAACATGGGAGGACATTTGGGAGGAATTGCCCGCCGAGGTAAAACGCCAGCTTGAATCCGAATGGACGCCCCAAGCATCAGAGAAAGAGCCCACCAGCAGCCTGTTTGGCAATGAATTGAGCCCGGCGGAAAAGAAGCTGCTGTCAATCCTGCACCAGGACGAATCAACACACATTGATGTAATCATGGAAAAACTGGAGGGCCAAATTTCTTCGTCGGAGGTTTTTACCGCGTTGTTTGAGCTGGAGATGAGCGGCAAAGTGAAGCAGATGGCGGGGAAGAATTATGTGAAGAGCTTCTGAAGGCGGCTTTCGGCCATTGGCTCTTGGCTTTTAGCTTTGTGATGTTAGCTTTTAAATTTCGAATCACTCGGGGTGCTTGTTGAGGAATTATCGGGATTTGGAAGTCTGGGAAAAGGCGCACAAACTTACTTTGCTGCTTTACAAGACGAGCCGCGCTTTCCCGAAAGAAGAGTTTTACGGACTTACGTCGCAATTGCGCAGATCTGCGATGTCAATGGGCGCGAACCTAGCCGAAGGATGTGGCCGACAGACAACTCCAGAACTCGCACGTTTCGTAAGGATAGCAATGGGATCGGCCAGCGAACTGGATTATCACCTTTTGCTCGCACATGATTTCGGGTACTTGCAATCTGACGAGCATAAAGGGCTATCTCACGAACTGACCAGAATTCGCAAGATGCTGGCGTCATTGCTTGCAACACTCGAATCTGGAACGAAGCAGAAAGGTGCTGGAGCAGGTGGAAGCCGCTAAACATAAAGCTCTAACGGACTGAGACAAGCGTGGGTTGTACGTGCTTGGCCAAGAGCCAAAAGCCAAAAGCGAAGAGCCTAAGTCTTTAGTCACGTTTGTTGCTTCGGCCTGATTCGTGGTAGCTTCAACTTGAATTACAGGGAAACAGCAAATTGCCAAAATCACTCGTCATTGTCGAATCGCCCACCAAGGCGAAGACCATCAATAAATACCTGGGCAAGGACTATGAAGTCGAAGCCTCGCTGGGTCACATCAAAGATCTGCCCAAGAGCCAGCTCGGCGTGGACCTGGAAGGCGACTTCTCCACCGAGTACGTGGTCATTCCGGGAAAAGAAAAAGTTGTGGCCAAGCTCAAGAAGATGGCCAAGGGTGCGCTTGCCGTGTACCTGGCGCCTGACCCGGACCGCGAAGGCGAAGCCATTGCCGCGCATCTGGAAGAAGAGCTCAGCGAAAACGGCGCAGGTAAGAAAAAGAAAAAAGGCGGGATTGAGTTCCATCGCGTAACCTTTAATGAGATCACAAAGAAAGCAGTGCAGGAAGCATTCCAGCATCCGAGAGACATTGACCGCAACCTGGTGGATGCACAGCAGACGCGTCGGGTGCTGGACCGCATTGTAGGTTACCAAGTCTCGCCCCTGCTGTGGGACAAAGTTCGTCGCGGCCTTTCCGCTGGGCGCGTCCAGACTGTTGCCTTACGTCTGATTGTGGAGCGTGAGCGCGAAGTCAAAGCGTTTGAGAAGAAAGAATATTGGACCATTGACGCGCATCTTTCCGGCGGAAAGCCACCGGCCTTTGACGCCCGCTTTATTGGCCGTAGCGACGAAAAGACCGAAGTCCCGAACGAGGAAGAGTCCAGGAAGATCACTGAAGCGCTGGAAAAAGCGCAGTGGTCAGTGCGCAACATTGAGAAAAAGGAGCGCCGCCGCAGCGCTGCTCCACCGTTTACCACCAGCAAGTTGCAACAGGATGGATCACGCAAGCTGCGCTTCAGCGTAAAGCGCGTGATGATGATTGCCCAGCGTCTGTATGAAGGCGTGGAACTGGGTGATGAAGGCTCCGTCGGTCTCATTACTTATATGCGTACCGACTCGGTCCGCGTTTCACCCGATGCATTGACGGAAGTTCGGGAGTTGATTGGATCGACTTACGGAAACGATTTCCTGCCTGAGAAGCCGAACGAGTACAAGTCGCGGAAGGCGGCGCAGGAGGCGCACGAAGCGATCCGGCCCAGCTCCGTGACGCGGCATCCTGACGAGATAAAAAAATATCTTCAGGAAGATGAGTACAAAGTCTACAAGCTGATCTGGCAGCGGTTTGTTGCATCGCAAATGACGCCGGCGGTCTTCGACCAGACCAGCATCGACATTGAAGCAAAAGCCCCGAACGAGTCTTTCACTTTCCGCGTCACCGGATCGGTGCTGAAGTTTGAAGGCTTCTTGAAAGTTTACGAAGAGTCCAAGGATGCCAAGGACGAGGAAGACGAAGCGCTCAAGCACAAGCTGCCTGCGCTGGAAGTGGGCCAGAAGCTTACGCTGCGCGAGCTGAAGCCGGAGCAGCATTTCACCGAGCCGCCGCCGCGCTTCAACGAAGCCTCGCTGGTCAAAGAGCTGGAAGAACGCGGTATCGGC
>JASLFF010000263.1 GCA_030150795.1 Terriglobales bacterium
GCTGTGCGCAGAGGCGGGGACCTTCCGAGGTCACCTGCGCACCAGGCGAATATTTGCGTTCTGCGTTCTGGTATCTAAGGTAATTGTGCGGACGAAGGAATCGAATGGGGGGTACGACCCATTCGCACTTGGTTTTTTCACTTAAGTAATCGAGAGTTGATCCCGATCCGGCCGAGAGCAAACGGGCCCATTCTGCTCTTTTTTGTTGACCGGCAGCTTCCAATCACGGAGGTTGTATCCAAGCTGCCAAACGTTTCAGTTAGGCTCTTGGTCAGTGGGCGGGCCGTAATCCGGCTTGGGCAGCAAACGGTCGCGGTCATAAGGCGGGTTTTCGTGCTCGGGAATGGAATCGTTGGGACAATCCTTGTGCCACTGCTGGCGCCACTCGTCGTCCGCGTAATATTTCAGATAGAGCTGCATATCTTCCTCGCTGCAGCTGCCGAGCAACTGGATGTGATACGCAGAATTCGCAGCCAGCGGCAATGCCTTGGTTTCTTCACGAAGGGAATCGGTCCAGAGATGGGTATAGAGCTCGCGGTCGCTGAGATGATCTGTCTGTTCTACAAACACACGAAGCAAGGCAAGCTTTTGGATTACGTCCCAGAGTTTTGCCGTCAGTTTCTCGTCGTTGAGTGAGTCCGGCGGGGGGAGTGACACGCCCGCGTTCTCTAGTTGCTGGAAGTGAGTGGTCCAAGGCGCTTCCTCGTAGTCCACCACGTGTTTCCAGAATGACTCTTCCACCTCGGAGGGGTAGTCGTCCAGGCTGCCAATCTCCATCTGGCCGCCACAAAGCTCTTCTGCGCGGTGTTTCAAGGCTTCGATTCTATCTTCCGGGCTTCTCTTTTCCCGGTCGCCCTCAGCTTTAGGCCTTCCCACGATTCCCTCCTCAGCGCGGTCGACGGCATACTAGTTCCGCCTGCCTGCGCAACCCCCTCAACAGCCAAAAGATACGCGCAATCCTACACGAGGCTGGGCCAGGCTTTCCACCCGCCACATTTGGTGCCGCGACCGCCTAAAGACGAGGAATCGTGAGCTGCCATCAAAGTGCTCTGCCTCAATCATTTATCTTCCATTCCCTTCTGACCGGTTCTTATGCGGAGGAGTGTGACTACCGTCACGGCAACAGCAAACCCGCTTGGTTAAATTTGGATGGGGAGAGCCGCGAAAGAACCGATGAACTTGATGTACTCATATCGGGCTCGTCGAGCAGGAAAGGAGGGTTTATGAAAGACAGAGTCAAGGCAGTTTATCTTTCACTTGGACATATATTGAACAACCCAAGAGCATTTGGTTTTGAAGAGCGAGTTCCCAAAGAGATTTCAGATGCATTGAGCCGGATGCAACGGGAGCTATTTGAAGAACTGAAAGAGGAAATGTCCGAAGATGAATTATTAGCAGCGGAGTTGTCGCAGGATACCGATCGTCCGGCTTTTCCAGCTGTCACTTCAACTTCATTTGCATTGCGGAGAGAATAAGGCCCCGCTTCACGTCATCAGCGGCTTTGTACGTGACCATTTGAATGAGTCGGTCCACACGTAAGTGCCCGGTTGCAACGAATGCTTTAAGAGACATCACAAACCGGCAGAAGTACTGGTGGCTCTCAAGATGAGCGCGCCTCATCTGGAAAACAAAGAATGAGCGTATTCTCCTCGAGAGATGCAGGAACTTCCGTGTGTCCATAACCGAATATCTCGGGACGCTGCCGAACAGAGCCCTCATTATGTTGGGTCTTGTCTTGCTTGGATTGGTTGCGGCGGGGGATTACCTGACGCACGCGAATTATCTGCTGGAATTCTCCCCTTTTTATCTAGTCCCCATATCGTTCTTCAGTTGGTTTATAGGGAAATATGCCGGTCTTGCAGTCACAGCTGCCAGCCTTGGCACTGCGTATTTCATAAGGCTTAGTCAGATTCCACACGTGAGCGCGTATTGGAATTTATTCATTTTGTTTGTCCTGTATCTCAGTTCAACGTTCATGATCGCTCAACTAAAGAGACTTTATGACAATGAACGAACTCTTTCCCGAATTGATCCCTTAACACGGGTCGCGAACCGGCGAGCGCTGTTTGAAGCCGCCGTACAGGCAAAGAGCCTTTCTGACCGGCAGAATGTGCCGCTTAGCCTTGCCTATACCGATGTTGACGGATTCAAACAGCTCAATGATCGCTTTGGACACAATACAGGAGACAATATCCTTGCCGTAACGGCAGCCGCGATTCAAAAAACTCTTCGGCCGACTGACATAGTGGCGCGCATTGGGGGAGATGAGTTTGCTATTCTGCTGCCTGCTACCGACGGAGCAACGGCTGCTCGGATATTCGATCGTATTCGGCTTGAACTCGACCGCGCCATGAGCCTGCGCTCCTGGCCGGTGACGTTCAGTGTAGGAATCGCGAGCTTTTCTCCTCCGCTCGCTTCCGTGCCGGAAATGCTACAGACAGCTGACGAAGTAATGTATGCGGTGAAGCGAATGGGGAAAAATCGCCTGGAACTGCGTGAAGTGGATGGTAGCCGTTCTCCGGCCGAGCCAAGCAGGAACTGATATTTCATTCCAACATCTCCCAGCCTTCACCATTTCCCAGGAGAAACCCGGCGCACTTTCATGCTTCACAGATTGGCTTACGATCTCCTTAAATTGTAAAAATAAGCCCTAGAAGAGGGATTTTGGGCCGCGATATCGTGGGTGATAGTAGAATTTCACCAAACATCCATGCACATTGGCTGAGAATTGAGGTGGACGTGACCGTCCGGAACCCCGACTTAAGCGCTCAGGCAGCAGCCCGCGAGCAGGGAAGCTTTGAGAGCCGGTTTCGCAAGCTGTTGGAGGCCGCTCCGGATGCAATTCTGGAAGTCAATCCTGAAGGGAAGATTACGCTCCTCAATGAAGCAGCGGAAAAAATATTTGGTTACAGTCGGGGTGAATTGCTGGGACTCAACGTTGAGAACCTGGTGCCGGCCGCTATGCGGGGCGGCCACTCTCAACATCGAGATTCGTATGCAGGCCATGCTAAAACGCGCCCCATGGGTACCGGGCTGGAGCTGCAAGGCCAGAGAAAAGACGGATCGCTTTTTCCTGTAGAGATCAGCCTGAGCCCAAACTGGATTGAAGGCTCTCTCCACGTGATAGCCTCGGTGCGCGATATTACGGAACGGAAGCTGGTTGAGGACCGTATCCGCGTGCTTCGCGAGCAATATACGGCTGAACTAACGGCCAAAAATGAGCAGCTGGAGGCGCGCAATCTTGAAGTGGAACAGGCAAACCGCTTAAAGAATGAATTTCTGGCCAGCATGAGCCATGAGCTGCGCACCCCGCTCCATACCATCATTGGCTTCTCTGAGCTGCTTACTGAACAGCTGGAAGGCCCGCTCAATGAAAAGCAAAACCGATTTGTGGGTCATATTCTTCAGGACGCGCGCCATCTCCTCGAACTGATCAATGAGGTCCTGGACATCAGCAAAATCGAATCCGGACGGCTGGAACTGAAGCGAGAGACATTTGACTTCAGCCATTGTGTTGAGGAAGTGCTGGCCGGGATACGCCACCAGGCGTCCAGCAAGAATATTCCGCTCGAAAATAAGAACAGTTTTCAAAATACATTGTGGGCGGATCGCCTTCGTGTGAAGGAAATACTCTATAACCTTCTCAGCAACGCCGTGAAATTCACTCCGGAAGGCGGGAAAGTATGGATAGAATCTGCCTGCGACGAGAATTTTCTTCATGTATCCATTTGCGACACAGGAATCGGAATAGCGGAAGCGGAACAGTCTTTTATTTTCGATAAGTTTTACCAGGCCGGCGACTCCAGGAAAACGGCGCGCGAAGGCACAGGCCTTGGCTTGTCCATTACCAAGCATCTGGTTGAACTTCACGGCGGACACATCATCGTCGTGACCCGGCCCGGCCACGGCAGCAGATTTACAGTGAGTTTTCCCCTGGCGCACGCGCCAGCTATTTCGTGAGTCAATCAATGAAACGAATTTTGATTGTCGACGATAAAGCCACCAGCCGCGAACTTCTTTGCACCGTTCTTGAAAGACAAGGGTATGCGGTTTCTGAGGCCGCCAATGGCCAAGAGGCGCTGGAAAAAGTCCGCGCGGAAGCTCCCGATTTGGTCCTGCTGGATTTGCAGATGCCCATTCGCAACGGATATGAAGTTCTTGATGAATTGCGGAAAGATGCCGCGTATACGACGCTCCCGGTTATTGCGCTAACCGCAAGCGCGATGCAGGGTGATCGCGAGAAGGCCCTGGCGGCGGGATTTACCGGATATCTTGCCAAGCCGGTAACACTGTCCCATCTTCGGGAAGAGATCCGACGGCTCCTTGAGCCGGGACATGCAGCAAATGCCAGCGGCACTGTCTGATACCTTCACAAGAGGCCAAACTTCTTCATTTTGTAACGCAGTGCATCACGTCCAATACGGAGGCGCCGGGCGGCCTTTGATTGATTTCCTTCAGCTTGATCCAGTGCGTCCGTAACCAGCCGTTTTTCATGCTCCTCAAGTGATTGGTTAGAGGTCTCCGTGGCTCCAGGTACGTCTGCCGGTGGAACTGCGCCGGTATGCCGCATGCTCTGCGGCTCTAAAGGTGGAAGGTCTGTCACGTCAATCATGTCCGTCATGGTCATCATGCAGCCGTGCCCAATCACGTTTTCCAACTCGCGGACGTTTCCGGGCCACGTATGGCGTCCTAGCAATATCTGTGCCCGCTGCGTCAGGCCGCGGACCTCTTTCTTGTACTGCTGTGAGAATTTCTTTACAAAGTGGCGC
>JASLFF010000281.1 GCA_030150795.1 Terriglobales bacterium
CATTTCCAGCATGGAAAAGCTTTGCAAGAGCTGCCAGGCAGAAGGCCTGGACGATGAAGCTGTGGAGTTGATCATGAGCGGCGCGCGCAGTGCGCTGCCTCGCAACCGCAAGTCACTGCCGAGTTCCGCCGTGTTGTGTGATTTTACTCCGCTCAATGTACTGGTTACGGAAAAAGGAGTCGGGTTCTGCGAGTTCGCGCGCATGAAGCGCCGCGGCAACTCCTTTGAAGACCTGGCCACTTTCCTGGCCTCAGTGGAAGCGCTGGAAAAGTATCCTTTCTGCAATCGTGGCATTACCACCCAGATACAGCAGAACTTTCTGGATGCTTATAACGTCAGCCAGTCCGATGCGGCCATTCTTCGCGTTTTCAAGATGAAAGCCTTGCTGGGAATGTTTGCCCAGGGCCGTACGGTAAAAGAAAGCGCCGTGCGCAAGAAGGTAATGTGGGCCAATGTGATGAGGAAATTCATCAACCAGGCGGCGCAACGGTCGATGTCACCGGCAGCAGCGTAAGAACTAAGGCACTTGAGTGAGAAGAGGCCACCACGAGGATGGTGGCTTTTCTTGTATCTTCCTGGATCAAATCTCGAAGATGCACCACGGAGTTCGACCGGACTCCTCGGTTACGCCTCGTCCTCTCCATCGTCCGCAAGCGCACTTTTGAATCCTCCGATCATGCCCTCTTTGAAGGCCTTAATCATTTTGAGTAGGCGAAACTCGACTTTGGTCGTGGTTACACCACGGCTCTCTGACTTCTCATAACTCCAGTAAAGCGCTTTTAGTTTTTTCGAGACGCTGCGTCCTTCTTTGGTTTTTTTAGTGAAACTTATCGGCAATACGCCCATTGCAGCAAGCAGGAACCCGCCGGCAAGAATTTCTATGGGATCTTCAATCAGGCCCTTTTGGGTGAGTGACTCATAGGCCTGACTGGCAGACCTGATTAGATCCATTGGAGTGGTATTCAGTTGGAATTCATGAATCACTGCTTGCAGCGGATCGGGCATTGTTTCAACATTCAGAATTGGCGCTGCCTCATAAGCTACGATTGGGAAATACCTGTAAAACTGCTTGATACGCTTCCTGACCGGTAGGCCAGTTGCTGCTTGGATCAAATCCTCGGGCCGGACCTCGGGCTTGTGCTTAGCGAGGTGAGCGATGAGAGCGGCCCAGATATAAGCTTCTTTGGTGGTCGCCATTATTGAAGGCGTGCGATCTGAGTCTGTCTTGATCTTTGGATCATTTGTCATTTCAAGAATGGCAAGCTCGGTAAGATCAATTTGTCTGAATTTCTTGAGCACTGATTTTTTAGCCCGCATGACGTCTCCATCAGGAAATTTCACGAATTCCAACTGGGGGCAGGGCTGCTAGTGTATCTGGCCTCCGGAAACTACGCCATATGTCGTTTGCACAAGCGAGGGCGGCCTGCGCTCCCACAATCTTTTGGTCAATTGGTCCGTTAAAATCTACTTAGTTTGATGGACTTTTCGGCGCGAGGCTTTTATTTCGTGCGCGCTGACTTTTTCTTTGGTTTCATCGTCTTCAGTTTCTTCGTTTTCGAAAACTTAAATTCAAACTCCACCATCCGCACTTTCTTGCCGCTGAATTTCACGCCTTCCATTTCCAGCCGAAACCGCTGGTCCAGGCCGCCTTCACCGGGAATCGCAATCCTGCCACCGGCCGCCACCACGCGATGCCAGGGAAGCCCATGCGACTGACCCAATGTGCGGACGACCACGCGCGCACCGCGGAGAATTCCTGCTGCTCTGGCGACTGCTCCATAGCTTGAAACATGGCCGCGCGGAATCTTCAGGATGGTGGCGCGGATCTTGGCAAATAAGGGGTTAGGCGGTTTCTCTTTAGGCATGCGGACATTTTAAACAAGCGCGGCCATAGAGTTAACGTCCGCAATAGTTCAGCCTCCTATTGGGCATTGCATCCCGCCACGGTAGTGATAAGCTTCAGCCCATTGGGGGATGCGATATGGCATTGTGGGTGGAAAACGAAGCGCGCCGGGCGAACCGGAACCTGCTGCTGGTGAATGGCGGAATGCTGGCCGTGCTTATCTTGATTGTTGCGAGCAATTATCGCTATTGCGTCAACTTTGTGCTTGGTTGCCAATCAATTTCAAGCGCAGAGCTGGCGGCCATCACCTCGCCAGACCAACGCTGGCGCAACTTTGTATCGGTCAGCGGTACAAAATCGATCAACACGGAATATCGAGACGTGGTCAACCACATGGAGGGAAGCCGTATTGTCTCAACCGAAATCAAGGACGAATATATTCTCCTGCGCGTGGGTGAAAAGATCCTGCTGGTGAAGGCCGCTCCGGGAAAAGAAAAACTTGAATATTCCGGCGAACTGGTGGCCACAACCGAGCCGGTAAAAGAGGACTTGCTGCGGCCGCTGGCGACAGAAGACGCTGACCTTGCCCGTGAAGTCCTTCCATTCACGCTCAACGCGGCTGATTATCGCAGCAACGGCTATACCATGCTCATCGTAGGACTGCCGCTGCTGGCCTTGGCGCTGTGGAATTGCCTCAAGGGGATGCGGCGCATTTCAGAGATACAGCTCTCTCCCGTATGGAAACACCTTGCCGTGTATGGAAATGCTGAGCAGCTTTCACAGCAGATAGAGGCTGAGCTTCAACCGGCCATGATCCGAAAATACGGAAAGCTTCAGATTGCCCAGCAATGGATGGTGCGGCGCAAGACGTTCAGCACATGGGTCTCCCCGATCGGCGACATGGTGTGGGTCTATAAAAAGGTGACCAAGCATTCCGTCAACTTCATTCCCACGGGGAAGACGTATTCCATGGTGCTTGTGGGCCGCCATCGCCAGCGGATTGAAGAGCAGATGAAAGAAAAGGCGGTGAATGAGATGCTGGCGGATCTCACGGCGCGCGTGCCCTGGGTGCTGTTTGGATTTACTCAGGACCTGGAAAAAGCGTGGCGAAAGGACCCTGCCGGCGTGATTGCGGCGGTGGATTCCCGCCATCAGGCCAAAAGCGCCGGCGCCTCTGTGTAATAGAGTTTTGAGCGAAAAACTGGCCCGGCAGTTTGCCGGGCCGGTCCTATTTTCAAGCCCGCCGTTGACGCGGGCCGCCGCACTCAGCCTAGAAGCTGGGCGCGGCGGTTGTGCCAGGGGGGGCGATGAGGGCTTTCATGTTGTTGATCGAGTCGAAGGCATCCTTGGCGATGACCTGCCGGGCTTTGATGTTTTTGTACCAGGTGGAGCCGTTCGGGCTGCTTGCCACCGGCGATCCGTTCACGCCGGAGAGGAAGTCAGAATACAAGAGCATCAAACCTACTGTCGTGCCAAGGGCGGGAGGTGCGATGCCAAATTCAGGCCGCGCATCTTCCGTTACGCCACTACAGGTGCTGCCCGTTGAACCATCGATCATGGCGCAGACCTTGGAAAGGTCGATGGCCAGGCCACCCAGCGCAGGCGTGCTGCCGCCCAAGCCGTTGAAGGCGCCGATGCGGTTG
>JASLFF010000286.1 GCA_030150795.1 Terriglobales bacterium
TTCTTTCCTGCTTATCTAGGGCACAATTTTCTTGATGGAAAACCCTGCCAGGCCGGCCTGCCCGCCTGTGGCATTGCGACTCAGCTGTGCTTCCACATAATAGATGTTGTCAGAGGGACTAAATCCGTCAGAATCGGCCCAAGTGAAATTGAACGTGGGATTACCCGGCGTGTTTGCCCGCTGGTAAGAAGAGCTGGGGGAAGAAGCATTGCTATCGAAGGTCATCAGCGTAGTAAGAGCGCCGGTGCTCTGGTTCTGTTGAATCAGCGAGAGGAAAACGTGTCCTGCCCCATCATCGAGAAAGCGAGCATCAAAGACGCGGTATTCAATGCTGGAGAGATCTGTAGCGAGATCGCGCACCGGCAGGACGTTATAACGAATGAAAGCCACCGAGCCAACGGGCGCATCATTACGCAGCTCGACTCGTCCATTGATGTACTTCACCAGATTCACGCTGTTGGGATCCACCGTCCCGGTTGAACCGACCCAGGTCTGGGCGTGCGCCGCCGGTATATTGAAGACCAAAGCCGCCATCACGGCTAATCCAAGACAATACTTTCGCAGATAAGAAACAGACATTTCCTATACCTCAATTCCTTTGTGATTGTTCTGGCCATAAGGGGAACTGGATATGGAACAGATCTACCTTCTACATGTGCAGGCCGAAGGCCAAAGACCACAGAGAGAGCTGCTGCCGGTTTGGGCATGCAGGTACTCACGTTGAGCAGAGGTGTTGCCTTCTTTGGACGGGAGCAGGCACAATCGCACACCGATAAGCGCCGTCCCGGGCGATGGCCAATTTTGCGGTCAGTCCTGCGGCGGCTCCTTTTGCTCTTTTGGCGCATGCATTTCTTTTAGCGCCTCCAGCTCCGGCAGGACATTCAGGTCTTTGTTCCTGCCCGCTGCCCTTTTCGAACGGATGAGGGAATCGAGAGAAGCCACTCGACACTCGCCGCCAAACAGCGGCATGGAGACTGCGTCGAGTGCGACAGCCGGGAACTCGCCCAGACCGGACAGGTGACCAAGAAAATCAATGTCGCCTAAGTCAGTTGCAAGAGTGAAGTTCATGCCATTAGAAAGCGTTTGCACGTCAAAAAGAAAAGGCAGCCCTTCAGGCCTGAGTGCAGACACCAGCCGCTCCATGTTTTCCGGTGTGCGCTCGTAACAGATGTCGAGGTCCCGTGTGAGATACGCTGAACCATGAAGAGTCGCGGCATAGCCGCCAATCACGACGAAGTTAACGCCGCGTTCCGAAAGCGCCTTGAGAGTAGCCTCAAAATTGATCATCGATCAAGGTGAGCCGCCGCTCGACGCAACTCCTCCGCGAATTTCAATGCGGCTTCCATTTCGCGGACCCGCTCGACCGGGGTGCGCGTCAGGCTGCGTAAATTCAGCGTCAGATCCACGCCATACACCTTGGCAGCTTCCATTTTGCTGCCCGGCGGCGGGTTCTGCACCAACGCATACAGCCGTTCATGTTCTTCGCGGGTCATGGTTCCCTGGACATATTTTTAACCCTTTTAGAGGTCAGGCCTCTTTTTTGAATTTCACCCCAATTTACCTGTCTGGCAGGCACCATCCGGGCACCGATCCACATCCTAATGTCGGGGTAATGTTCATTACGGTACGCAGGGCGTGGCCGGCCTTCCTGATGGAACGTTGCATTTGTATTCACGCGCATTTTTACCAGCCCCCAAGGGAAAATCCCTGGCTGGAAGCGGTTGAACGTCAAGACTCCGCTTATCCTTACCATGACTGGAATGAGCGCATTACCGCCGAGTGCTATGCGCCCAACGGCGCATCGCGCATCCTTGACGAAGCCGGCTATATCCGACGGATCGTAAACAACTATTCCCGCATCAGCTCCAACTTTGGGCCTACGCTGCTTTCCTGGCTGGAAGACAACGCTCCGGAAACGTACGAATCTATTCTTGAATCAGACCAGAAGAGCCAGGAAAGATTTTCCGGGCATGGATCAGCACTGGCGCAGGCTTTTAACCACATGATCCTGCCACTCGCCAACACGCGTGACAAGACGACCCAGGTAGTGTGGGGCATCCGCGATTTTGAACATCGCTTTAACCGGACACCGGAAGGCATGTGGCTGGCGGAAGCCGCAGTCGATGTGGAGACGCTTGAGACGCTGGCCGAGCATGGCATTCAATTTACTATCCTGGCGCCGCACCAGGCGGGAAGAGTGCGCAAGATCGGCGGGCGAAGCTGGAAGGATGTAAGCGGCGGACGAATCGATCCCACACGTGCTTATCTGGCCAAGCTGCCTTCTGGAAAAAGGATCAACCTCTTCTTTTATGACGGGCCAATTTCCCGCGCCGTGGCCTTTGAGCAGCTTCTAAATAGTGGTGAGGAGTTTGCGAACCGGCTGAAGAGCGGATTCTCTGACCGTCGCGACTGGCCGCAGCTGATGCACATTGCTACCGACGGCGAGACGTATGGCCACCACCATCGCCATGGCGATATGGCGCTGGCATACGCGCTGGACCGGATTGAAGCTGATACTTCCATGCGGCTTACGAATTACGGCGAGTTCCTGGAAATGTATCCGCCGACGCACGAAGTGCAAATCATTGAAAACACATCCTGGAGTTGTGCCCACGGCGTGGAGCGCTGGCGCAGCGATTGCGGCTGCAATTCCGGACGCGCGGGCTGGAACCAGCAATGGCGCGGGCCCCTGCGGTGCGCATTGGACTACCTGCGCGATTGCGTGACTGAATTGTTTGAAAGCAAAGCGGGCGCAATACTGCACGATCCCTGGGCCGCCCGCAATGACTATATAGACGTTGTGCTGGACCGCTCGCCGGATTCACTCTGGCTGTTTTTTGAAAAACACTCTAGTCACGAGTTGAAGCCTGCTGAAACCGTGGACGCTCTCAAGCTGCTGGAAATGCAGCGGCACGCCATGCTCATGTACACCAGTTGCGGTTGGTTCTTTGACGAGCTCAGCGGAATTGAAACCATGCAGGTGCTGCAGTACGCGGGTCGCGTAATTCAGCTGGCACGCGAGACCGGCAACGTGGATGCAGAGCCGGAATTTCTGCGGCGGCTGGCCCTGGCCAAAAGCAATCTGCCGGAGCTGGGCGATGGCGCATCCATTTATACCCGTTGGGTGGCGCCGGCATTCGTGGACCTATGCAAAGTGGGAGCGCATTTTGCCATCAGCTCAATGTTTAATGGCGATCACGTCGTCCCGCAGTATTGCTATTCGGTGAAGGGGCTGGACTATCGCCATGCTGAAGCCGGGACCGCCAGGCTGGCGCTGGGAATTTCTCGCGTCAACTCGCGCATCACGCGTGAATCGCGTGATTTGGTGTTTGCCGCGGTGTATCTGGGCGATCAGGTGCTGCACGCGGGTGTGCGGGAGCTTGAAGATAAAGAAGATTATGAAATGCTGGTGGCCGAGAGCATGGCGGCTTTTTCCTGCAGCGACTTTGGCGAATTGCTGCGCCTGCTGGATGATCACTTTGACGGAATGCCGTACTCGTTCAAGGCCCTGTTCAAAGACGAGCAAAAGAGGATTCTGGACATTATTCTTTCCCGCACGCTGGGAGATGCCGAGGCCAGCTACCATGAGATTTACGAGAAGCATGGATCGCTGATGCGCTTCCTGAAAGAGATGGGCCAGCCGGTCCCGGATGTGCTCCGTTTTACGGCGGAATTTGTTCTGAACAACGACCTTAAACATACCTTTGAAACTGATCCGGTGGATTTTGTCCGGATTGCCATGCTCATGGAAATGGTGAAGCGAGAAGGCGTGCAGGTGGATGAAGCTGGCGTGCGATATGCGGCGGGCAACAGCCTGACCAGAATATTGCAGCGCCTGCAAAAGAACCCGCTGGACAGCGAAACGCTGGAGCGCGCCAACGTGCTTACGAGCCTTTATCCCCTGATGCCTTTCTCCGTGGATTGCTGGCGCGCACAGAACATTTATTACTCCATTCTGGATAGGGCCTTCCCCGAGATCGCGCGCAAAGCCGATCCTGCATCACGCCGCTGGCAGGAACGCTTTCTCGCCCTGGGAGAAAAACTCAAAATCAGCGTTCCGGAACTGATGCCCGAAAAAGAATTTCAGATTGCAAGCTAGAAAGCCGAGACAGGACAACAGCAATGAAAAGTCGGACAAAAATCATCATTGGCGGCGCGGCCGCAGGTACGCTCATGGCGGGCGCGGCGGCAGGTTAAGGAACAGTTTTAGCGGCCCGGCGGGGATTGCGCATGCTTCGCGAGCGCCGCGTGCGGGAGCTGCGTGGCAAAACTGTGCTGATTACCGGCGGATCGCGCGGCTTGGGTCTGG
>JASLFF010000306.1 GCA_030150795.1 Terriglobales bacterium
CAGGCAATTGGCGCCGCTTTTGGCGGCAACGTGGTCCGCGCGCATCAACTCATGCACGGAAAAACGAGCCGTATAAAACACGATGGCAAAACGCTTTTCAAGAACGCGCCGCAACCCATGACGGCTACGCGCTACCATTCGTTGATCGTGGCGGAAGAAGGCCTGCCCAGCGAATTGGAGATCAGTGCGGAGACTCATGAAGCCGATGGCACGCGCGTGATCATGGGCCTGCGCCATCGCAGCTTTCCAGTTGAAGGTGTGCAGTTCCACCCGGAAAGCGTGCTCACGGAATCAGGCAGATTGCTGTTACAGAATTTTCTTGCGTTGTGAAACAAAACCTTTGAAACGCAGAGGAACTGAGGAAGCAGAGGATTGGGAAAGTTTTCTGCACGAAAGAGTCTTTAAAATTCTTGCACCCATCTGACGAGTACAAAGCCGCACAATCTTTTGGTTCCTCCGTTTGGTTCCTCTGTTACCTCCTTTCCTCTGTGTTTCAAAAGGTGTTTTGTCGCGGGTCGGCCTGGATAAATGATGGCCCGCTAGCCAGAATATCCCGCAAAAGTCCGGCTACTTAAGCTAAAATCGTGGCCAATGATCCAGAGTATTTGGAGGCTTCCAGCATGGCGCAACCGCAGCCGGAAAAGCGAACCACCAGGCGGTTTTCGCTCGATTTGCCCATTTCAGTGAAATTTCTGGATAACGGCAAGCGGGAATTGGGCGGACACACCCGCGACGTGAGTTCGCGCGGGGTCTTCATGTATCTGGATGCCGACATCACCGCAGGCGCGCCTATTGAGTTTGTGATGACGCTGCCCACTGAAATTACGCTGGCCGATCCTATCCGCGTGCGCTGCATGGGAAAAATACTCAGGGTGGATAAAGCTGCGCAAGGTCAAGGCGTTGCTGTAACAATTGAGAAATACGACTTTGTAGGTGAGGAGTAACGCGTTCTGTCCTTCCGCGGTCACAACATTTTGAAACGCGCTCTCAGGCTCGGATGGGCTGCTTCCCTGCTGTTTGCGGCGCCCACGTTCGCGCAAAAAATGTTCGCACAAAACGCGTTGGAGCAAAACGTACCGCCGGTTGGCGAACTATTTGCCTCGGACTCAAACAGCTCAAGCCCCATGCAGCCGGCTGGTTCAGGAATGAGCGTGTACTCGGGCTCGGAACTCTCTGCGGGAATTGCACCGGCAACTCTCAAGCTGGCCCGCGGCGGAGAGGTGCGTATCTGCCCCAACAGCGGCCTGAACGTGACTACAAGCGGCCAGGGGTTGATGCTGGCAACAGGCGCAGGCGCATTGGAAATCGAATACGAGTTAAAGCAGCAGGCAGCAGACGTTTTGATCACGCCAGATTTCAACGTCGCGCTGGTGGGCCCTGGCACATTTCACTTCGCATTGGGGATCAACAAAAAAGGCGACACATGCGTGAAACCGCTGGCGGGGAATGCCGCTGAAATTACGTTTTCAGAGCTGCTGGGAACGGGCGTCTACAAGGCCGGCCCGGACCAAACGATGGTTTTCCGCGGCGGTAAACTGGATGACAAAACTGCGCTTACCGGCGAATGCGGCTGCCCTCCGGCAGCGCCTGTGATGCACGCAGAAGCCCAGCCGAATGCGAAACAACCGGATGAGACGCCCAAGCCGGCGCAGCAGGTTGTGGTGGCGAATAATGAGACAACCTCGCCATTGCCGCCCGAAAAACCGGGCCAGGTCCACGTACAGGTGGATACGCCCTTTGTATTCAGCGCGCGGCCGGGTTCGGGACGCTCCTATGCTGTAGCCAAAGTGCAATTTTCCACGCTGCCGAACGTATATTTTGTGCAAGAAAAGGTCGATCCGGTCGTTCTGGTAGAAAAGAAGCCAGAAGTGTCTCCAACGCCGGTGGCCGAAACATCTAAGCCTGAAGAGAAGCCCACGAAAGAGAAGAAAGGCTTTATGGGGCGGATGAAAGGCTTTTTTGGCTCTCTGTTTCACCGTTAAGTTATTGGTTCGGCACGGATTAGAAATAGTGGCTTTAGTGCAAATACCAAAGTGAAACTTTTATTAACCACACGGAGTCTAAACTAGATAAACTTTATAAATATGCCCCCTGACCCACAAACCCCGAAGCCCAAAAAACCAGCAAATGGTGATCCAGAGGCCTCGCAGCAGGAAGTAGTGAAGTTCGCCAAAGAGCAGCCGCAGAACACGTCGGTAATGCCCACAATGCTGGGCGTCGGGTACGGCACTTATCAGCAGCGCCCGGAAAATTTTCTTCTGTCTTTTGTGACCCACACAGCGGCTCTGGGACTGATGTTATGGGTGCTGCATTTAACTGTTCCGGCAAAGATCATTGCGCCAACCACCGCCAACTCCGTGGAACTTGCGCCCTACATACCGATGAAAGTTGGCAAAGGCGGTCCCAGCGGCGGCGGTGGCGGCGATGCCAGCAAATTGAAAGCGTCCACCGGTGTGCCTCCGAAGGCAGCCAAGCAGCAATTCACTCCGCCAACCGTATTGGTCCAGCAAAAGAGTAAGTTGATGATCGAGCCTACGGTGATTGCCGATATTAAGACCCCTCCGAACACGCAGTTGGGCGATCCGCTTTCCAAGCTTATGACGCCTTCCAATGGCATTGGCGTTGGCGGCGGTATTGGCAGCGGCAATGGCGGTGGCGTTGGATCTGGACACGGCGGTCCCGGCGTAGGCCCGGGGATTTTTCACGTAGGCGAGGGCGTAAGCGCACCTCGACCGATCTTTACTCCTGAACCTGAATTTTCTGAAGAAGCGCGCAAGGCCAAATACCAGGGCGTTGTAGTGCTGAATATCATTGTCGGCACCGATGGCCGTGTGCATAGCCCGCGCGTGGTCCGCTCACTGGGCATGGGCCTGGATGAAAAGGCCATTGAAGGCGTGAAGACCTGGAAGTTTGATCCTTCAAAGAAAGACGGCCGCCCGGTAGCGGTAGAAATGAATATCGAAGTGGCCTTCAACCTCTACTGAAATAACAATCGGAATCCTCAAAAGGAGATGCGCAAGCATCTCTTTTTGTATTTGCCGCCGCTCTTGACCGGAAACCAACCACGCCATTATGCTAACGAGACCGACACCCCCGTTTGAGGAATCTTGAAAACTTACTGGTACGCTTTTCTCTACGGGCTGCTTCTGTTCCCAGCGCTCTGCCGTGGACAAAATTACGACTGGCAGCCAATCACGCCGGAAGACATGCAGTTCAAGGAAGTAGCGGGCTATCCTAACGAACCGGCAGTGCTGCTCTACCATGCGAACTACATCACCTACGTAAGCGATTACGACCAAAGCGAATTTATCTATAACCGCATTAAGGTGCTGACCGAAGCCGGGAAGACCTACGCTAATGTGGAGATTCCGATCGTTCCCTGGATCAAGATCCATGACCTTGAAGCGCGGGCGATCCAACCAGATGGCAGCATCTCCCAATTGACCTCCCAGCCTTTCGAAAAGGTCATATTCAAGAACAGAGATTTCAAATTTCTGGCGGAAACATTCACTTTACCCAACGTAGTGGTCGGGACGATCATCGAATACCGATTCAGGTTGCAAAGCCGTTGGACTTACAGCAACCGGTGGATTCTGGATCACGATCTTTTCACGGTCAAGGAGCACTTTTTGTTTAAACACGCGGGGCCGTTTGCCATGTCCTTTGTGGCAAGCGGAAGCGCCGCCAAACCGGAGAAAAAGGACGAGACATACGAGTTGGAACTAACGAATGTGCCTCCATTCCGGACGGAGGAACAGATGCCGCCCACAGAAAACTACAAGGCGTCTGTGCGGTTCTTTTATGGCACCACCGATAAATCCGGCGTACGGGGATTCTGGAAGGAAAAGGCGCGCCGGTGGTCGCTGGGCGCCAATAATTTCATTGGCGACTACAGGGCAATTAGAGAGGCAACCGCAGCAGTTATCGGGAGCCGGGCTGATCCAGAAGAAAAATTGCGCAAGCTTTATGCCCGAGTTCAGGAGGTCCGCAACCTTTACTGGGAGCGCGAACGCAGCGATAAAGAGGAAAAGAAGGAACATCTGAAAGAGAACAAGAGCGTAGTTGACGTGCTGAAGCACGGCTACGGAAACAGCTACGAAATTAGCGCTTTGCTCGTGGCGATGGCGCGCGCCGCGGGCTTTGATTCGTCCCTGATTTTTGTAGCCGGCCGTGAGCGCCGCTTTTATCGCGAGGATTTTCTCGACTCATCCCAATATAACTGGACACTTGCCGGGGTCACATTGCAAGGCAAGAACCTTCTGCTTGATCCGGCTACCAAGTTCTGCCCTTTTGGGTTGGTCCGCTGGACCAACACCGCTACTTCCGCTTTGAAGATCGACAAAGATACCTGGAATTTCATCATCATGCCATCGCTCGGGCAGGACCGAGCGGTAGTACTGCGCACTGCGCGGGTAACGCTGGACGACCAGGGCTCTCTCAAGGGGCATGTCACGGTCACCTTTGAAGGCGGTGAGGCCCTGGAAAGGCGGCTTTTGGATTTGCAGACAGACGAGGCGGGTCGAAACAAGGGACTTGAAGAAGAAGTCGCTTCATGGCTGCCGCCGCAGAGCACCGTGAAGATGAATTACTCTAAAGGCTGGCAAGAGACCGGCGGCTCGATCATAGCCGACATGGAAATTGAGATCCCTTCCTATGCTTCCAAGGTAGGCAAGCGTCTGCTGCTGCCTTCCAGCTTATTTCCAACAAAGCAAAAAGCCGTGTTTCTCCACGCGGAGCGGAAGTATCCAGTGTACTTTCCATATGCGTTTTCTGAATTGGACGTGACGGTGATCAAAATGCCGGCAGGATACTCTGCGGAAACAATCCCGGAAAGTCTGGAGCTAAAACCAAAGTTCGGAACGTACAGAAATAGCACCAAGCTTTCCGAGAACCAGATCGTGAACACGCGCGGGCTGTTCATGAGCCAGTTCATGTTTGAACCGGCGCAATATCCAGAGCTGAAGGAATTCTTTGTGAAGGTTGAGACGACCGACCAATCCCAGGCAGTGTTGAGTTCGTCCTCTGCCGGCAAGCCCTAAATCCCAGGAAAGCACAAAGTCTCTCTCAGGGACGTGAGGTTTTCTCTCTACTCTTATTCCTCTACTTCTTCCAGTTGGCCGTTTTCCAGTTTCTCCTGGCAGGCAATGCAGTAGCGGGTCCAGGGCACGGCTTCCAGCCGCTTGGGGTTGATCTCATTTCCGCAGTTTACGCATTCACCAAATTCGCCTTCGCGGATACGCTGCAAGGCAGTTTCGACCATCGCCAACAGCTGGCGATCATTATTGCTCTGGGAAAACAGAAATTCCTTGGTGTACGAGCTTGCCGCACGGTCGGCAATGTCCTGCGCAGTGTCCTGGTCAGCGATGCGGCCGTCTTCTTCCGTACGGCTCACGGTTTTGCGCAGGACCTGCTGGCGTTCTTCCAGACGTTTTTTAAAGCTTTCCAGCTTCTTCTTGTCCATGTCTTTTGATAAACGATTTATCTTAGTCGTCATAATTATTACCGTCAAATGTTGCGGGAACGACGATTAGATGCATGAAAGAACCCGGTCGTATTCAAAAGAGAACTAAAAAAAGCGGCCTGTTCACAGGCCGCTCTTTGCAAAGAGGCGAAAGAGGAAGGGAAATCTCTCAGGAAAGGCGATGCACGATGCAGTCCCGGCTTACGCCAAGACACACGGATTGAAGAAGTCTCAATTCTTGGAAGAGGGTTGAAATCATTTTTTAGTTTTACGTGCCTCTTTATTTGCTTTTTATATAAGCAACTCGGAAACCAAAGGATCCATCAGCGGCATGTGGAATACAGGACATTAATTAAAACTTTTGTTTTGTGTATTTTGCAGAGATAATCTTGAGAAAAAAGAGTTTTAGGCGGTACAGGGCTGCGAACATTCAGGGTTACTTGATGTGGTACCAAGATGCCAACATTAGACCTCTTCATGCTTAAGCTGTGCTTTGGTCTGCTCTTCCATTGCTTTTAACTTATTGAGAAGGGCCTTATAACTGATCTTGAGGATCTTGGCGGCCTGGCGGCGGTTCCAGCGGGTTTGAGCCAGCACCCGCTCAATGGCTTCCCGTTCCGCCTGCATGGCCGCTCGCCGGCCAATTTCCAGCAATGATGGCATTTCAATTTCTGCGCCATTGCTTGACTGCATCGCCGGCGTTGACTCGACAATGGCGACGGGTTGCGCGGCCATGCCGCCAACGGAAGTGACGATAGGCTTGTGGGTGGCCAACTCGCGGATGATCTGCGCCTCATTCCCTACAATCACATAGCGCTTCACCATGTTTTCAAGCTCGCGGATGTTTCCCGGCCAGGCATATTCCATCATCTTGTTCACAGCAAACTCACTGAACATGGATGGCTTTTTGCCATAGTGCTCACTGTATTTTTCCAGAAAATATTTCAGGAAGACCGGAATCTCTTCCCGGCGCTCACGCAGCGGCGGGATATGGATGGTGACCACGTTCAGGCGATAGAACAGATCTTCGCGAAAAACGCCTTCTTCCACGGCCCGCTCCAGCGGCTTGTTGGTCGCGGCCAGAACTCGTACGTCCACCTGTACGTCACGCTTGCCGCCGAGGCGGGAAAATTCATGGTCCTGCAGCACGTGCAGCAGCTTGGCCTGAAGCGCAGGATGCATCTCGCTGATTTCGTCCAGGAAAATAGTGCCGCCATTGGCTTGCTCGAATTTGCCCAGCTTTTGCCGGTTAGCTCCCGTGAATGCGCCGGCCTCATAGCCAAAGAGTTCGCTCTCCAATAGCTCATGAGGGATGGCGGCGCAGTTTACTTTCACAAACGGCTTTTCGCAGCGCGACGACTCCGAATAAACCATGCGCGCCACCACTTCTTTACCGGTACCGCTTTCACCGCGGATGAGCACAGTGGCAGTGGTATCCGCCACCTGCTCAATGGTCATCTTTACTTCCATCATTTTGGGGCTGGTGCCAAAGAGCATGGTGAAATCGCTCTGGCGGCGCACCTGCTCGCGCAACTGCGTGACTTCAGTAAAAAGACGCTGATTGTCCAGAACTTTGCCGATGCGTACGTCAAGCTCTTTGGGATCGACCGGCTTGGTGATGTAGTCGTCAGCCCCAAGCTTTGACGCCTTGAAAATTAGTTCCGGGTCCTTGATGGAGGAAAGGACCATGATGGAAACCGTGGGCTTGATCTGCTTCAATCGCTGCAATGTGTCATTGCCCGCTTCACCGTCCATAGACGTTTCCACCAGAACCAGGACTGGATCGAATGAGCGGAAAACCCGCAGGGCTTCCTGTTCGCTGGAAGCGACCGTAACTTCAAAGTTGCGACGGGACAAATGGGCAGCCAGGTACTTGGCCATAGCTACGTCATCGTCCACGATCAGCACACGGGTCTTGGGGTTCATTCATGCTCCCAGCGGCACAACAAGCCCGCTCTCTCTGGAAATGGAAATCAAACCGGCTAAGAACTGGTACAGAAATACCCACCGGGGGCGATTGGCCCTCAGATATTGTACTCCGATTCCATTTTCAGGTAGTTGGATGCCTAACTGGGACGTTCTAGGGGTGATTTTTTGACAAAAAGGGCTGAAAGCCTGAGCTTTCAACCCTTTTCAAAATGCCTTAACCCACGGAATTTGCAATCGGAGGTTCTTTAGGACGAGCGCTTTCCGGTTATGAAGTGGTAAGGAGGCCACGGGCCACTCATCACGACTTCAATCCCCGGTAGGTGCCGGGTAGCCATCTGGTAGCGGTTCTGGTATTTCTCAACTTTTTTGTGATCAATAAGGTGGGCGATATCGATGAGCATTCCGCCGGAATCGACTTTGCGACAACAAACGTCCTGATCAATAGGGGAGAAAATCTTGTGGACCTGGACAGAAAGCGCACGGGCCTTGGTTTGACGTTCCCGTTGTCTGACCGCTTTTTCACGCAACCGGCTCAAATATTCACTGCCGACTGTAGCAGGCAACTCGATCTCTTCCATAGCTTCACGCAATGAACCATCTTTGATCAACAGTTTCAAATGCATTTCCGCCTTGCCCTTGAGCTTGGTAACGCTTTCCAGGAAGCCCTTGCGATTGAGTCGAACGGCGCGGCGCAACGCATCATCGGTATCAAAAACGGTGCCAAAACGGAATGGCAGAACTGTTGTGCGCTTGAAGCATTCGCTGACCACATGCGCATGTTGGAGAAGGGCCTTTTGGCCGAGATCACCGGTGGGAATATATTCGCTTACCAGGACGGAAAAATCGCCGCTAGGATACGCGAATATCTGGGCATCTGCTATACCTTTGAGACCTTCTACGGGAACGGGACGACGAGCGCGAATACCACCTTGCACAGCTTGTTGCTCAACGATGCAGTACGCGTACCATGCCATGAGGGAGCTTCTCCTGTCGGAAAAACGTTTAGTGGGCCGGCGTGAATTGTTTAAAAATCGGGCGAAGTTTACTGCGAAGAGCTTCTATTTAGCGCCAGCGGGTTTTCTGGTCGCTAAGACGTATCCTAAGCTGAGTCTGGAATAAATGCAACAGAGACTGTGCATGAAAACTGAGGAAATCGTAAGTTGCCGCTCCCGGTTGGTAAACCTTACGCCGCAGAAGCTTTGCCCATGT
>JASLFF010000316.1 GCA_030150795.1 Terriglobales bacterium
TCGGGCGCGGCTTTGCCGAAGGCTTTCAGAGCATAGTCGTCGAGATCCCGTGCGGGAATTCTGGTAATTGGGATTTTCAGATGGTCAAAAGCGCTGCGGAACGCCTGGCGGAAGAATTCACCTTCAGCCGTATGAATCAACGGGTGAGAAGCCAGTATCTTTTCAAGATCAGACAGCGGTCGCGCCGAACTGAGCAGGAGGGCTGACGCGATCAGCACAAAACCTTTGTCGCTAAGCTCAGTGGCCAGGCGGGTAAGCGCTTCAACGGCCAGCCGCCGCGACTCGGCAGCGCATCGGTTTAAATGGGCTTCAGCGGCATGAATTTCCCTGGCTTGAACGTAATGATAGGGCTGCGCCGCACCCGCGACTTTGGGATCGATGATAACCACACGGCGACGATCCAGGACCTCTTCCGCGCCATGCTTACCTGCGACGGTTACCACAACGCCCCACCCGGAATGGACGCTGACGCCAATTGCGGCTGCTTTCATGTGTTCACTTTACTCCTTGCGGTCCGGCGCGGATAGCGTGCTCAATACCACCCTGAAACATGGACTGCCTTGGTTACCTTGGTCACTAACGGGTTGCGCGGAAGTTGTACTACTCTACAAGAATAAGGTACATGACCTTCCGGAGTGCCCAATGACGGATGCAGTAATTAAGGAATCAGCAATCCAGGAAGCCAATCAGGCTTTCACAAGACAGGTAACAAATCAGGTCGCCCGCATTACCGGCGAACTCAATAAGCTTGAGCAATTGTTGAGCGCGGGAATGGTGGACCGCCGTGTTTTGAGCGAATTTCGCTATGCCGTGGATAGCGCACGCAAGACCGGCTGGCAGGTGGAAAAATGGCTGGATGGCGATAGCCGCGAGATTTCCACCATGATGACCGAGGAGCGCATTCAGTGCATTACTCGCATGAGCAACCACCTGGCTTCAGAATTGGAAGTTGAAGCAAAGCAGTTTGCCGGCCTGAACACCCTGAAAGATACGCTGAAAAAGCTCGACAGTGCATTGGCAAAGAAGGCCTAACGACCCCAAAGTTAGCTGCTGGGGCTGATAAGATGTTCTTCAGCCTATGAAAACGATTGTCCTGGCAGTATTGGGTGTAATGCTGATTGGCGCGCCGTTAGCTCAGAAGAGCGTAGCGCAAAAACGCGCACAGAAACAACAAGCAACACAGTGGAGACCCTACGTCTATCCTGACGATGGGTTTGCCATTACTCTGCCCGCTCCCACCACGCCGCATAACGACGGCGGCGACCGCCACATTCATCTCTACACCGTTCGTCTGGAAGGCGGAACAATCTTTAATCTTCGCGCCGTCCACAGGCTCATGGATTGCGAAACAACGCTGGCTGATCTGTGGGACAAAGCCGATAGCAACAAAGATCCAAAAGACCCGGTGATTCGGGGAACACTCAAACAGGTGGAGCTTGCCGGTTTGCGTGGCCTGGAGTACGAAAGCGGATCGTCCGATGAGCGCAACCTGCACCGCTTCCATTGCGGCGACAAAATCTTTTACATCATCAGCGCTGGATATAAGGGAAAGCGACCCGCAGACGTCAACAAAATCATTAATTCATTTCAAGTGGTGAATCCGGCGCACCAGTAGTACTTAGTCTTCGCCGCTGATCCCGCAGATGAACGCAGATTAAAACACATGGCCGCGAATTTCGCGAATGCATACGAACCAAAAACCTGAAATATGATTCGCATGTTTCGCATTGATTTGCGGCTAAGCCCGTCTCTTCTTCTTGATCTGCGGCCATCAGCGAAACCTGCGGCGATGTGCCTTGGCTAAATGCGGACGCACTAAAGCACCGCGGTCTCATGCAGGAGTTCGCCTCGCGCAAAGCGCTCAAAACTCAGAACGGAAACATCATCCACGACGTCCGTTTTTCCACGCAAGATCAGGTCAGCCAGAATCTTGCCTGTGGCGGGTGAATGCATCACCCCGTGGCCGCTGAAGCCATTGGCCAGGAAGAAACCTGGCACGGCGGCAACTGGACCAAGGATGCAGTGGTGATCGGGCGTCATCTCATAGAGCCCGGCCCAGGCGCGTTTGGGATTGACCGGAAGATTCTCAAAAGCGGGGACACGGTCGGCAGCGTGCATGAGAATTTTCTCGATAAACGCTGGCTCAAAGTCTGTTTTATAACCCGGCGTTTCCTCGGGATCGTTCCACGCCAGCAGGAACCCTCGGCCCTCTGGCCGGAAATGAAAACCGGTGCTCATATCGATGACCATGGGCGATGAATGCGGAAAGTCCGAAAAAGGCTCAGAGGGAACAAGCATACGCCGCAGCGGCTCAACCGGCAGATTGATTCCAACGAACTTTGCAATCTGCGCTGACCACGCTCCTGCGGCATTAACAACGGTACGAGTCGAGACCGGCCCGCGAGCCGTGTCAACCCGGAATGCGCCTTGTTGGTCCGTGGTGATGCCGGTGACATCGGTCTTTTTCCACAGCGTTGTACCATGTTCAACGGCGGAAGCCATGAAGCCATTCATCACGCTGTAAGGATCGACAAACCCATCAGTCGAGCAGAAGCTGCCGCCGAGAACGTCATCGGAACGGAGTTGCGGGAGCATGGCTCGAATCTCTTCAGCGGCGAGGAGACGCGCGGTGGTCAGGCCAAGTTTTTTCTGTCGCTCGAAATTGTCACGCAGGTACGCGAGATGTGAGTCCTTGGTCGCGAGGAAGAGGTAGCCTTGTGGGCGATAATCCGCCAGATGGCCGACCACCTCTTCAAACTTCGCATAGAAGGGAATCGAATACAGTGACATCTGTATGTTCACCGGCGTGGAGAACTGCGCGCGAACGCCGCCCATGCTCTTGCCGGTGGAACCTTTCCCCTGTGAGCTCTCGCGCTCAATCACCAGCACGCTCGTGCAACCGCCGTGGGTGAGATGCCAGGCGATGCTGGAACCAACAATGCCGCCGCCGATGATGACTACCTCTGCCGTCTGCATGCTACTTGCGCTTCAATGCCTCCCATTGCTGGAGAAGCGCCTGTGCCTGGGCCAGCGTTTTTTCGGCAGCCTGGGATGCTTGGGTTGTGGGAGCAGCGTCCGCGCTGTCGATGGTCACAATGAGCTGCGCCAGATTGCCGATCACGGCGGCAAACGCAGGCTGTTGCGGCCCACCGTCCGATTCAGCGTCGCCACGGCGACGGCGCACCCCGGCAAGTTTCTTTTCATCTTCGGCGCTGATTTTGCCGGCCTGCGCTGCTGCATGGATATCGTCAACTGCCCGGTTTGCTTGCTGCAAGGACTGCACAAGCTTTAACTCCAGCGAGAATTGCTTCTCCAAATCCTGCGGCGTCGCCTTAACGCGAGGATCCATGGTGAGTTTGAAAGGCTGGGCATAGGTCTTGCCATCGACCGTTAACCGAACCTGATATGAGCCGGGAAGCGCTTGCGGTCCTGAAGGCTCGCGCGGCACATCGCGGCCTGCGACAGTAAACATGCTGTATCCAGGCTGGGCGACCGGCGGAGCGGAGTAGCGGACGTCCCAAAGGAAGCGATGCATTCCGGCAGCAGTCGAAAGCAGGTTTTCTGGCTTAAACCAGTACGCGGGAAAGGCCGGGGGAGTTGGAGGTTCAAAAAGTTTATCTTTGCTGCTGTACGTCCGGACTACCCGACCTCCAGCATCCAGCACTTCAAGCTTTACTTCACCCTGTGCAGGCGACTTCAAGTAATAGTAGAAGATCGCCCCGGGCGGCGGATTCTCGCCTGCGGGTTCTTCCGGAGGTATGGGCGTGTCACCGTGGGTGGTGGCGCGAATGCGCATCGCGGTTGAAGGTTGGAAAAGATGAGCTGGTTCAGACTTGATTTCGTCAGTGAGCTGGCGCAGCGGTGCAATGTCATCCAGTATCCAGAACGCGCGGCCATGCGTGGCGGCGACCAAGTCATTGTCTTTGATGACCAAATCATGCACCGGTGAAGCGGGCAGGTTAAGCTGCAGAGGCTGCCAGGTATCGCCGTCATTGATGGAGAAGAAGACGCCGAGTTCGGTGCCGGCAAAGAGCAGCCCTTTTTTGATGGGATCTTCGCGCACGGAACGGACGTAAGCCCCGATTGGCATTCCGGCATTCATACGAATCCAGGTTTTGCCGAAGTCACGTGTGCGGTAAACATAAGGCATAATGTCATCAAGCCGATGGCGGTCAACCGCGGCATATGCCGTACCCGCAGCGAAGTGCGATGCTTCAATAATGCTGATCTTGCTCCAGTCAGAAAGTCCAGTCGGGGTGACGTTGTTCCAGGTTTTTCCAGCATCGCGGGTGAGTTGAATCAGGCCGCTGTCAGTGCCGGCCCAGATCTCTCCCGCGCTTACCGGCGAAGGGGCAATCGTATAAACCACGCCGTGCCCGCGTGCTTTGGCATTTTCACTTGTTAGCGGCCCATCCTGAGAGGCCTTTGGATCGGCGCCGGTTAGATCAGGACTGATCTTCTCCCAGCTATTGCCGCGATCCGTCGAGCGCATCACGTACTGCGATCCAAAGTACAGCGTGTGCGGGTTCTGGGGAGAGAAGACCACCGGCGATGTCCATGTATAACGATGTTCCGGATGAGCTTCACCGAAATTGCGGATGGCATCCGGCGCAATCACTTGCGCTTGCCCGGTGCGGCGGTCGTAGCGGAACAGCTCTCCATACGTGCCGCCGCCATAGATGATGTTGGAATCAGAAGGATCAGGAGCGATATAGCCGCTCTCGCCGGCCCCGGCAGGATGCCAATCGCGGAAGGTGATAGCGCCGTCATTGCTGCGGCTGAGAATAAAGACGCTGCCGCTATCCTGCTGTGCGCCGTAAACGTGGTACGGAAAATCGTTGTCCACGGCCACGTGGTAAAACTGTGCGGTCGGCTGGTTGTACCAACTGCTCCAGGTGCGGCCTGCGTCCACGCTCACGCCGGCGCCCTGATCGCTGCCAAAAATCATCCGCTGCGGATTTGTAGGATCGATCCAGAGAGCGTGATAGTCATCGCCTCCGGGTGCGCCTTTAATGGCGACAAAAGTTTTTCCCGCGTCAGTGGAGCGGTAAATAGATACGTTGGGAACGTACACTGTGTCCGCGCTCTTGGGATCAACGTAGATTTCGCCGAAGTACCAGAGCCGGCCAAGGCGCAGATCCTTACTGGTGCGGGCCCAGGTCTGGCCGCCATCATCGGACTTGAACACGCCGCCCTCTTTCGTGTCGAT
>JASLFF010000333.1 GCA_030150795.1 Terriglobales bacterium
TTCACCACCAACCCGTATAAGCCAACCGACAAGAGAGACATGTGGGGCTTTGGTGTTGGTGGAGCGCTCGTCAAGGACAAACTCTTCTGGTTCTTCGCTTACGATGGTTTCCACCGCAACTTCCCAGGAACAGCAACCGCCAGCGCTCCTAAGACGTTCTTTGGCCCTGCGGCGGCGGCGGACATCACCACGCTGTCTACGCGTTTAGGCGTAACGACGGCGCAGGCACAGCAGATTTACACCAATGATTTAACCGGCTTGGCCAGCATGACCGGATCTGTCCCACGCAAGGGCGATCAGGACATTCTCTTACCCAAACTGGATTGGCAGGTTAACCAGAAGAACCATGCGTCATTCACTTTCAATCGCATGCGCTGGGCTTCACCGGCTGGAATCCAGACGCAAGCCACCAACACATTTGGCATTGCCAGCTTTGGCAATGACTACGTAAAAGACACTTGGGGCGTAGGCAAGCTGGACACTGCTTTCAATTCGAATATCACGAATGAAGTGCGCTACCAGTATGGGCGGGATTTTGAATTTGAGAACACCCAAACGCCCACGCCATTTGAGCAGCAGACAATGCTCAACACGCCTACCTTCACCAATCCTCTCGGATTGCCTCCGCAGGTCACAATCACCAATGGCTTTACATTTGGCACGCCAACGTTCCTGATCCGTCCCAGCTTCCCGGATGAGTCACGCTGGCAGGTAGCTGATACGGTCAACTGGAACCATGGCAAGCACAGCATCAAGTTCGGTGTGGATTTCAGCCACGTGTATGACAACTCGCAAAATCTGGCGACGGAGTTCGGCAGCTATAGCTACTCCCCAACCACGGTGAGCGGCTTGAACGTCAGCGCGTTGGCGAACTATATGTCCGATCTCAACAAGCCGAATTCCTGCGCAGGCAAGCCCTGCTACTCAAACTTCTCGCAGGCATTCGGCCCGCTGGGCTTTGAGTTCGCTACCAAGGACGTAGCCTTCTTTATTCAGGATGACTGGAAAGTCTATCCTCGGTTGAGTCTCTCGCTCGGCCTGCGTTATGAGCGCGAGATGCTTCCGGATCCTTTCAGCAACCTGATCAATCCTGCATTTCCTCAAACCGCGCACATGCCCAGTGACAACAACAACCTTGGTCCACGCGTCGGCTTTGCCTTTGATGTCTTTGGCAACGGCAAGACAGTGCTGCGCGGCGGCTACGGCGTGTTCTATGCTCGCGTGATCAACTCCACTATCTTCAGCGCGTTGACCGGAACGGCGATGCCAGGGGCGCAAACCAGCGTTTCCTTTACGCCGTCAACGGCCGGCGCGCCGGCATTCCCAGTGGTGTTCCCGGCTGCAGCGCCGCCTCCGGGAAAGAGCGTGACGTACTTCGATCCTAGTTTCCAGCTGCCGCAGATCCGCCAGACGGACTTGACTGTGGAGCACGACCTGGGCTGGGGAACGATGGTTTCGGTCAGCTACCTGGGCAGCTTCGGCCGTCAACTGCCGGACTTTGTTGACACCAACCTGAATCTCTCAACCAAAAACATCAACTATACCGTGCTTCCCGGCGGTCCAATCGCGGCTGGCACCTTGAGCGTTCCATTGTTCTCGGGAGCCCGCAAGAATACCGCTTTTGGCGCCGTGACAGATGTTTTTAGCGGCGTGACCAGCAACTATCAGGCACTGTCGTTCCAGGCCAATCACCGTATGAGCCACCATGTGCAGTTCGGCATGAATTACACCTGGTCGCACGCTCTGGATGACGGCGTAAACGGCCAAACGTTTACAGCTACCAACTCCCTGTTCAATCCCTTCAATGTGAAGGCGGACTATGGAAACTCCATTTACAACGTGCCGCAACGCTTCGTTTTGAATGCGGTGATGACCTCGCCATGGCGTGTCAATGGCTGGGAAAAGTGGTTGACCAATGACTGGGAGATCGCTCCGGTTTATCAAATCCAGTCCGGCCTGCCGGTCACGGTGGGAGTAACTGGAAACGCACCCGGCGGGACAGTGAGCGGCATTACCGGTTCTGGAGGCGCGAACCGCATCCCGAGCCGCGACAGCGTTCAGATGCCTGGAACCTGGATCACCGATCTGCGTGTTTCCAAGAGCTTCGCGGTCACAGAGCGCTACAAGGTGGAATTGCTCACTGACTTCTTCAACTTGGCAAACAAGCAGAACATCACGGGCATAAACACCACCGGTTACAGCATCGGCGGCACGGCTGCAGCCCCGACTCTGGTCCCGGTCGCGTCGTTTGGCACGCCGTTCTCTTCCAACAGCAACTTCATCTATTCACCACGGCAGATTCAGTTGGGAGCTCGCTTCCAGTTCTAATTGCCGTTGCGGAATGTAATTCATGGCGCGGCAGCTTCGGCTGCCGCGTTTTTTGCCTCCTTGAGGTTTTGTGAAAAAACTTATTGCCGTTTTCTTGATAGCTCTCATTCCCGCTCAACTTCTTGCCTGGGGACCAAAAGGCCACGCCATAGTCGCCGATATCGCGGCATCTCGTCTCACGCCAATTGCAAAACAGAATTTGCAGCTTCTCCTTGGCGCTGACTCGCTGGCTTCTATTGCAAGCTGGGCTGATTCGGTAAGAAAAGACCGCGACGAAAGCTACGACTGGCACTTTGTCGATATTCCGAAAGATGCTGCAGGCTTTTCCGAAGAGCGCGATTGCTTTCGTCCGCAGGATAAACATAAGGACGCACTCACTGACCACCACAACTGCGTGGTGGACCGGATTGAAATGTTTCAAAAAACTCTGGGCGACGAAAAAGCTTCCCATGCCGACCGGCTGGAAGCGCTCAAATGGCTCGTCCATTTTGTGGGCGATATTCACCAGCCATTGCATGCGATTGACGAAGCTCGCGGCGGTAATGACATCAAGCTTGCCGTTTTCGGTTCGCCCAAGTGTGGCGACTATGATTGCAACCTGCACTGGGCCTGGGACACGCTTCTGCTGGAACACACCGGTTATTCAGAAGAAGAATACGTTGGCCGCCTGAACGCTTTGATCGCGCAGAAACATCTGGAGAATCAGTCGGCGGGAACACCGGTGGACTGGGCCAACGAATCGCATCTGCAGGCCAGACAGATCATGAATGCGAAGCCAACTTCAATCGATGAAGCTTATTATCAAGCCAACATCGAACTTGTGAATCAGAGACTCGCGCTTGCCGGATTGCGGCTGGCCAAGCTGCTCAATGACACGCTGGGAAAAACGTCTGCGGTAAAGTCAGCAGCCTTTCACAACCTGCGGGCAGAGGACAATAATTGAAAAGAGGCTGCTCACGTATGTCCCGCATCGTTCTCAGGCGCTTGTTTTATGTGATGAGCGTTTGCGTGGCGTTTCTGTCGCTCCCCACCAACGCTCAGCAAAAGAAACGTCCGCCAACCGCTGAGGAGTTGCCTACAGGGATGAGCATCACTCCACTGGCAGCGCGGGGATCGACATTGCAACGCTTGAATCCCGGTTTGCCTGATCTCCCTGATTTCACTGTCGACCACCCGATCTCAACCGCCATCAGCCCTGACGGCGCCACGCTGCTGGTCCTGACAAGCGGTTACAACCGCAATAATGACGCTAAAGGAAAGAAGATCCCGGAACAGACCAGCGAATATGTTTTTGTCTTCGATATTCAGCAGGCGAAGCCGGTACAGCGGCAAGCGTTACGTATTCCCAATGCTTATGTCGGCTTAGCATGGGCTCCCGACGGCTCGCATTTTTATGCCGGCGGAGGGAAAGATGACAATGTCCATGTCTTCTCGCAGGCAGATGGCTATTGGAGCGAGCCGGAAAAGCCGATAGCGCTGGGTCACAAAACCGGGCTGGGAGTCGCTGATCGGTCGGAAACAAAAGTTACATCGCTTGAGCCGATGGTCGCAGGACTCGCCGTGAGTCCAGACGGCAAGCACTTGCTTGTCGCCAATCATCAAAATGATTCCGTCTCGCTCATCGATTTGGAAACAAGACATGTTGCAGCTGAGCTTGACCTTCGTCCGGGAAAAATCGATCCAGCACAGAAAGGCGTGGCCGGAGGCGAGTATCCATACGGAGTTGTGTTTGCCGGAGACGACAAAGCTTATGTTTCCAGCCTGCGTGACCGGGAAATTGTTGTACTGGCAATGAAGCCGTCGCTTGTCCTTAGCGGAAGAATCAAAACGCACGGCCAAGCGGGAAAAATGATCGTGAATCGCGCGGGTACGCTGCTGTTTGCGGCAGCCGACAACAGCGATTCGGTTGTCATCGTCGATATTGCAAAAGACAAAATCGTCGCGGAAATCAAGACCACGGCTCCTGCCGGCGTCTTTGCGAACCGTGGCGGGTTCAAAGGCAGCAATCCTAACAGCCTGTCACTAGCCCCTGATGAGAAGACGCTCTACGTGACCAACGGCGGTACAAACTCCGTGGCCGTGATCGCCTTGGACAAAGACCTCGATGAGAGTCGCGTGATGGGGCTGATTCCCACCGCCTGGTATCCGACGTCGGTCAGCATTAACAAGAGCGGAGCGATGCTTTACGTTATTAACGGCAAGTCGATGCCTGGACCGAATCCGAAAGCATGCCGAAAAACATTTACCACCGATTCCGACGACCGCCCATGTGCTGCCGCCGGACAATACATTCTGCAACTGGAAAAAGGCAGCCTCGCGGCGGTTCCGCGACCTGACGCGGGGGAGCTGCGCGAACTCACACAGCAAGTCGCGCGCAATAATCACTTCGCCGCGCCAGCGGATGGTCCCAGGAGCCGCCAGCTCTTCGCGTTTTTGCATCAGCACATCAAGCATGTCATCTACATCGTGAAAGAGAACCGTTCCTATGACCAGGTCTTGGGCGATCTTGAAAAAGGAAATGGTGACCCTTCACTCACGCTGTTTCCTGAGGCCATGACGCCGAACCATCACGAACTGGCCCGCCGCTTTGTCACGCTCGACAATTTTTATGACAGCGGCGAAGTCAGCGGCGTGGGCTGGAACTGGAGCACTGCAGCGCGCACCAATGACGCGGTTGAACGCACTATCCCGCTGAACTATGCCTTTCGCGGAATGCCGTATGATGTGGAAGGAATGAACCGCAATATCAACGTTGGCCTAGATTCGCCGCACGACCGAAATATTGAGAAGCTCGATGATGCCGAAAACCAGCTACCCGGTCATGCCGATGTGGCAGCCCCCGACGGCCCTGAAGATGAGAGTGGCGCAGGCTATCTGTGGGACGGCGCCTTACGATCTGGCCTGAGTGTTCGCAACTACGGTTTCTTCATCGACCTGAGCCACTACAATCACATTCCCGGAGACGCTCCGCCAATTCCGCTGTTGCACGATCCCGCGGCCAGCGGCACGCGCGTGGCCACTGCGACCAAAGCGAACCTGCAGCAGGTTACGGACCCGTACTTCCGCGGCTTCGATCAGCGCTTCCCGGACTACTGGCGCTATAAGGAATGGGAGCGCGAGTTCGATGATTTTGTCGCCCACGATAACTTGCCGAGCCTGGAACTGGTACGGCTTCCGCACGACCATCTCGGTTTATTCGATGAAGCAGTGGATGGCGTGAACACGGTTGAAACGGAGATTGCCGACAACGATTACGCTGTGGGTTTGCTGGTAGAGAAACTTGCGCATAGCAAGTACGGCAAAGACACGCTGATTTTCGTGATCGAAGATGATGCGCAGAATGGTCCTGACCACGTGGACGCACATCGCAGCCTGGCGTTCATTGCAGGCCCGTATGTGAAACAGCGCGCTGTCATTTCAAAACGCTTCAATACCGTTACACTGCTGCGCACCATAGAAGGGGTTTTGGGTATCAAGCCATTGGGCCTGAATGATGCATTGCAGCCGTCGATGTCTGAAGTATTTTCCACGCATCAGGCAACAT
>JASLFF010000342.1 GCA_030150795.1 Terriglobales bacterium
CCCATTTACTCTGCGGGAACGGAGAACATGCTTTCTGCCGCAATGGTCAATGCGTGTGCCCGTGAGATCTGGTTCACTCGAACCTAAGACTTACTGAAAATCACCTGCCGACCTTCTGCAACGTGAGAGCTGGGTTTTTAGACGCCCAATCGCATTTTGCAGGAGGCTGGCTTTTGGGATTGAGTCGATGTTCGATGAATTATCCATGCCAGAAAGGCCGGCGGGCTGCGACGAGAAAGTTAAAGTAGTTTGCGTCTTTCCAGATCCATGTCCCGAAAGATGTTTAGTCCAAAAGATGCAATCGAGAAGCACCTCTCTGCATCCTTCTTGTCGAAGTGCAGATCGCCCTGATGAGCAATCGCGTTTCGCGGTTTCATGACCACTTTGTGAAAGTCGCCCGATAGCGATCCAATGTGAAGGCTCGGAAAATTCTGCTGAATCGTTGCTGCCAAGGATGGGGTTGTTTGGACATAAGCTTCGATACCGCCGGGATACAGCATTTCAGCTACAGCCTTAAATTTTGGAATGAATTTCAACCTCTTCAACTCACTGTCGCACTTAGCCGCGTCGAATTGCTTGCTAGATACTAAGTCTGCGATACGTGTCCATTTTACGAAAAGGCGTGAGAGTTCACAGTCGAAGGCGAATGCTGCCATTGTGATCGAAAGGGCAAAGTCTGTTTTTTCTTGAAGCTCATACCGACTCCTTTCGAGCAAGAGAAATCCAATGGTAAGATCCAGATCTAAAACGACATAGGCCGTAGTGCTACATCCAGGGCACATCCACTCGAAGGAAGAAGCATCAACACGGATGCTCTGTTTCCCTTCCGTGCCACAGGGCGCACACTTCATTGGAAGCTCAACCTGCATTCAGCCCTCCTGACGGTAAATAGCCAGATTCAAATTCGTTCAGATCAGAATACGACATGGGGATACATTGGAAAATGACTGTCCACACGATGCCGGACCAATCAGGGCCGCGATCTGGCCGAGACTGCTCGCCCGTACCCTAAGGCCGCGATTTCATAAAAAGCTCGCCACAAAGTAAGCTATTTCTTCCATAAGTTAGTTTTCAAGGTTTTCTCGGCACTGCTCGTTCGTTTGCAAACAGTAACAAATCATGGAGGATCTTTCAGAATGAAGCGCGTTGCCGTTTTGGTAGCAATATTTATATTTACTTCCCTTTTGCTCGCGCAGAGTCCAGCGCACAAAGACCCATCCAAGGCACTTCCTACTATCGCGGAGAAGACCAGCGGCATGCAGGCCAATCCCGGATTTCTTGCGGACTACTGGGACGCGCGCGAAGGAACGCTCTGGCTGCGCATTGAAAACGCCAGGTTCGAGACGCCATTCATTTTGTACGAATCCCTTCCCAGCGGCGTGGGCTCCAACGATATCGGCCTCGATCGGGGCGAGCCGGGCGAAAGTTACGTCGTCCATTTTGAGCGCAGCGGTAAACAGGTGTTGCTGGTAGCTGAAAATGAGAATTATCGTGCCGTGACGGACGATGCGGATCAGCGAAGCGCCGTGCGGGCGGCCTTCCCGCAATCCGTACTCTGGGGCTTTGAGGTTGGAGCCGAGGATGGTGATGCCGTTCTGGTTGACGCCACCAAATTCTTTTTGAGTGACGTTCACGGAGTGGCCGCCAGAATCGCCGAGGCCAAGCAGGGCAAATACAAGGTAGAGCCAACTCGCTCCGCTATTTACCTGCCGCGAACAAAGAACTTTCCTGAGAACACGGATATTGAGTCGACGCTTACTTTTGTGAGTGAAGAGCCTGGAACTTCCATCAGGCAGATCGCGCCGGAGCCGCATGCCATCACCGTCCACGAGCATATTTCCTTGATTCAGGCGCCTGCTGCGGGATTTCACACGCGCGCTTACGACCCGCGTTCCGGTTTTTTCGGAATCCGTTACATGGATTTTGCCGCGCCGGTTGACGAGCCGATCGTAAAGCGCGAGATCGCGCGGCACAGGCTGGCCAAGAAAGATCCATCTGCCGCAGTCAGCGAGCCGGTGAAGCCGATCATCTACTACGTTGATCGGGCGATACCTGAGCCGATCCGCTCGGCCGTTCTTGAAGGCGTTGGCTGGTGGAACCAGGCATTTACCGCGGCGGGTTACAAGGATGCTTTCCAGGTCAAGCTGCTCCCTGAAGGCATTGACCCCATGGACGTTCGATACAACGTGGTCGAGTGGGTGCCACGCTCAACCCGAGGATGGTCCATCGGCAACGCCGTAATCGATCCGCGAACGGGTGAAATCATCAACGGCCATGTGCGTCTTGACGCGCTGCGTATCCGGCAGGTGTTTCTGATTGCGCAAGGGCTTCTTGATCCATTTGGCAAAGATCCCACGGCGCTTGCCAAGGCCAATGCCATGGCGCTGGCGCGCATTCGCCAGCTTGCGGCGCATGAAACAGGACACACGCTGGGCTTGATGCACAATTATGCCGCCAGTATCGTCAATCGCGCGTCCGTCATGGACTATCCGCCTCCGACAGTCACCGTGGGCTCCGATGGCGTGCCGGATGTTTCAAACGCCTATGCTGTAGGGATCGGTGCATGGGACAAGATTGCCATCACTTACGGATACTGTGATTTCCCCGCCGGAACCAATGAAACCCAGGCGCTGGACAAAGTGCTTGATGACGCGTTTGCAAGCGGCCAGCTTTATCTCACTGATCAGGATGCACGTCCGCTAGGTTCAGCCAGCCCGATTGCGCATCTGTGGGACACCGGCAGCAATGACCTTGACGGTTTGCAGCAAGTGATGGCCTTGCGGCAGGCCGCGCTAAAAAATCTTTCAGAAAATGCCATTCGCGAACACACTCCAATGGCCACCCTTGAAGACGTGCTGGCGCCTGTCTATCTTTATCATCGCTACCAGATCACTGCCGTAGCCAAGTCCATTGGCGGAGTGAATTACACCTTTGATCTTCGCGGACCAAATCGCAAAGATCCTGTAATCGTGCCTGCTGCCCAGCAACGCCAAGCTCTCCGCGCGATCCTGAAAACGCTTTCGCCGCAGGCGCTCGCCGTCCCTCAACCGCTGCTGAACATCATTCCTCCCAGGCCGCCGGAATATCCCAGTTCGCGGGAAAACTTCGCGCGCCGGACTTCACCGGCATTTGATTCCCTGGCGCCCGCTGAGGCGGCTGCGGATATCGTCTTGGGCCTGCTGCTTCAGCCTGAGCGTGCCGAGCGCATGATTGAGTACCATGCCCGTGATGCTAACAATCCCGGATTTGACGAGCTGCTGGATGAAGTGCTGGCAACCACCTGGAAAGCTCCGCCTGCGGCGGGATACAACGGAGCTATTCAACGCACCGCGAACTCGGTTGTGCTCAGCCACTTAATGTCACTCGCGGCAGACGAACATGCTTCCAGCCAGGTGCGGGCGGTTACGCTGCTGAAGCTTGATGAATTAAAAAAATGGCTTGTCTCGCAGGAAAGCTTGCTGAAGGATGTGCCGGCTCGCGCCGAGTTCTTCTTCGCAAAAAATCAAATTGATCACTTTGAGAAAAACCCTGCTGAGGTCCATATGACGGCACCGGCCACACCACCTGCCGGCGATCCAATTGGGTCAGACGGCTGGGAGTAGGCGCGGCAAAAATGTTCGATTAGGGGAACCGGGGCGTTCTTGCGTCAGATCGCTCGCTGAAGAAGCGGTCAAACCTGCGCTTTCTTAGTGCCGCTCTTTTTTTGACCCTTGTACTCGCCCTTTCTTGGCATGCGGTTGGGCACGGGAATCAGCTTATAAAGATCGGCCGGCTTCACGCGTAGATTGTAAGCAACGCGCATCATGTATTCGAACGAAATCACTCGTTCGCCGCGTTCGATGCGTCCGATATAGTGACGATTAAAATCGCACAGCTCTGCCAGCCTCTCCTGCGAGAGGTTGCGGGCCACCCGCAACTCTTTCAATTGTTTGCCGAACAAAACCAATGCGCTGGGCACGCTATAGGGTCTTGCGGCAGTCCTCCAAAATAAACCCCCAGACTGGTCTACGACCACGCTGGTGGTACAATTGACTTCCTCTTATTGGGAACGACTATATCAGACCATGCATTCAGCAGCTTGATTGGACCGCGGGCAATGGCGGTTTTTCTTGCGGGCACTTCCACCTTGTTGTCCGCAATGCATGAATTGCCTTGTCCCGGGATGGCGGGAGTTTTATTTGCTCTTATGATGCCGGGGCTTCTGTTCTCTTACGAATCGGGAATTCATCGATTATTCTCGAAGCGTTCCAAGAGATGCCCCAGGAACTGGCGCAATAAAACTCAAGGAGGCGACCTCACCGTCCCGCTAACGGTGAACGCCGAGCAGGGAGCCGCCGTGGAGGCGTGGGGGCTGAAAGGCACTCCGCGCCTTTCCTATGCCTGAGAACCCGGCATTTCAACAAAGGGTTAAAACCGCGGGCTGCGTTTTGTATTACAGTACTTCCCTACCCATGACAGGCCCATTGTTAACGGAGGCCGATATGAACGGCGCAATCGCTTATAGTCCTAAAAAAGACGACCTGTATTATCCCTGCAAGAATGCCATGTTCTTTCCCGCAGGCGCACCACAATCTGACGCGGCCCTTTGCGCAGAGCTGTCGCGCTTGGCCTATTGCCAGTCCGATGGGAATTTTGCTTTGAATCAAGCCAGAATCACCACTGAACTGGGCAAGATCGGTTTTACCCCCGCCGGTTTTTTTGAGAGCCAGGGAAAGCCGCAAGGCAGAGGCACACATTGCTTTGTGGCCGTAAGCAAGGACCAGAAGCTGGCCGTGGTGGCCTTTCGCGGAACGGACAAAGATGATCCTACTGACCTGGCTGACGATGGCAATGCGCTGAAGATTCCGTGGGAGCGCGGAGGCAAAGTGCATGCCGGGTTCGCGGGGGCGCTGGCAGACGTGCGTCCTGAGCTTGAGAAAGCGCTCCAGAGCCTCCCCGGACGCGTGCTCTTTACCGGGCATAGTCTGGGCGCAGCTCTGGCCACGTTGCTGGCCGGCATCAAGGCCCCGGATGCGCTCTATACCTTTGGCTCGCCGCTGGTGGGCGATGCAGATTTTGTGGCTACGCTTAAGAACGTGAAAAATTTCCGCTACGTGGATTGTTGTGACATTGTGACCAGGATTCCGCCGAAAGCGCTGGGATACATGCATCTGGGCGAGCCGTATTACATTGCTCAGGACCGCAGTGTAACCTTTAATCCAGGTGACGACTTCATCAAGCACGACCGGTTCGATGCTTTTCTCGAATACCCGTTCAAGTATGAGGCATGGAGGAAAGAGAATGTAGGTGTGCGCGAACTGGCCGATCACACGCCGGTGAACTATGTTTCAGCGGTGACAGCCGCAAAGCCTCCGGCTTAGCTCCTCCGCGATGTCAGACGATAGTGATGCGAATGTTAACGGGGCGCGAACACGTGTTTAAGCACCACGCACTTTCCATCTGCTGAGCGATTCCCCGCTCGCATTTCATGAAGCTGCGGCGCCGTCAGGCAGTACATCACAGAACCAAAAGCCATCGAGCTCAACTTTTTCACCGGTCACGATTGAGATTCTATGGTTGAACATGGGCCCGGCATACGCAAAGGAATGGAACTCGCCATTTTCGCCGCATGGGTCCACCCCCGCGGGCAGCTCCTGAAGCAATGTCCGGTCAAAGTCGCGGCCAATAAAGCTTGCAGGCAATTGCTTGGGATCAACGCAGACTAGCTTCGCTCGCAGCCCTGCGCTGATCATCTCCTGCGCGAGCGATTGTGTGGGAATGCCCCAGATGGGAAACAGCGGCTCCAGTCCAGTGTCTTTCAACTGGCGCTCACGATAGGCGCGAACATCGGTGAGAAAAAGATCGCCAAAAGCGAT
>JASLFF010000345.1 GCA_030150795.1 Terriglobales bacterium
GCTGTATTCGCTGCCGGCTAACTCAGGCGCTTTCCGGGATGTGGTGGCCGGAAACAATCGCGTCAGTTTCAAAAAATTCAAAAAGGTCGGCTACGATGCGCAGAAAGGCTGGGACGCATGTAGCGGACTTGGCAGCGTTGACGGTACGAAACTGGCAGGATTACTTAAGATCGCAAACACACCCCAAAAGCATCGCGCCGCAGCGTCATAAAGAGAAGGATTATTCAACAGAAAAAAAGCCGGGGAAATCCCCGGCTTTCTTTGTTTCGTCTCGCAGCCACTATTGCGATCCCTCGCGCCCGCCGGACACTTTCCCAATTCGGGAAACCAGCTCTCATTAATCAGTTGAACAACCAAACTTTGTTCATTAGTCTTTTCTCATATAGATGTTGTGCTCTCTGACGATTGGTTTCGCCAGCGCACCTCGAGAAGGTGTAAAAAACGCAAAGGAGCAATCTATGTCGAACAACAACGAAAACCGGGTACTCAGCCGGATGGGCGCTCGCCAACTCACACACACCGAAATGGAGCAGGTGGCCGGGGGGAAGCTCACGTTCGCCACAGCTCTTATCACCGGCACAACCAACAATCCTGACGATACCTTCGATCAATAGCCGATGGCGGCTTGTGATCCAAGAATACTTCCACCGATTTAATTCCCGCTCGGGATGTTTTGGAAAAGAAAGCCAAACTGGAAGGAGAAATTCATGTCGAATAATCACGAGAACAGGGTGCTCACCCGCAGAGGCGCCCGGCAACTTACATCGGACGAACTTGAACAGATCACCGGAGCCGGCGGCCCATTCACCCGCGCGAGCTTGACCGGGACCAATGCGATGCATAGCCCAGATACAGACATGGACTCATAGCTCCCGCAGCAAGATCCAATGCTTTGACTTGGTTGTGCCTGACCGGATTTAGAGAAGGTACTTCACTAGAAAAAGAAGGAAGCTCATGTCTAACAACGATAACCGCGTGCTTATCCGCAAGGGGGCGCGTCCACTCACTCAGAACGAGATAGACGGGATCACGGGCGCCAGCTTGCCCTCGATTCTAAGCGTGATCCGCACGCACAGTGCCAGCGGCTCAGACTTCACTACCGACGAATAGCGACTTCGCTACACCTGGTCCGCCAAGCCCAGAGTATCGGGTGAAGAGATCAGGACAGAAAGGAGAAATGTATGCCGAACAAGGACAACAACCGGGTACTCACCCGCGTGGGCGCCCGCAAACTGTCGCAGAGCGAACTGGAAGAGATTTCAGGCGGCGTGATTCCAACACGTTTGACCACGCTGGTAACCGGCACGGCCAGCAATCCCGACCACAGCGTTGATACATAGCTTTTTGCCACTGTGCGTTTCGCCAATTTGATTTCCCCGGGCTTTGGAGAAGGCTGAAAAGGAGACCACATGCCGAACGATAACAACCGGGTGCTCACCCGCAGGGGTGCTCGCCAACTAACCCAGGATGAAATTGACCAGACCGCTGGAGCCATCAACACGCTGCTCAGCGTCATTATCACAACCCAAAACGGTAATCGAGACCAGAGGTTGGATAGCTAACTAACCGCAACCTCATTTTGAAAGGAGAAACCGATGTCCAACGACAATAACCGTGTGCTCGTCCGGAAAGGTACTCGCCAACTCAGCCAGGAGGAGGTAGAAGAGATCACCGGCAGTGCGAATACAGTTGCCACCGCTCTTCCAACCAGCCCAATCGCCCATCCAGACACTATGTTCGACCAATAGAAGTCGGGACGTTTTTCTAAACCAAGGAAGGGCAAACTGCGGAAGCGCGGGTTCGCAGGCACGGGGTCCCCAATCCACGCCGGTTTTGCGTGGATTGGGGCGGAGATCGGCGCTTCCGTCCTTACTCGATATAAGCAATGAAGATCATTGTGCTGGCGCACCCGAAAGACGACCACGCGGCCCCTGTTTGCTGGGCCCTGGAACAGGCCGGCTATCAGGCTTCATGCTGGAGCGGCGTTTCTCCAGCCGAACCGGAGCGGGCGTCGCTGTTGGTGGACGAACAGCCATGCATCAGACTGGGAACATACCTGTTGGAAAGCGATGATGTTCTCTGGCTTCGCCAGGCAGAGCACCAGGGCTTAGACGATGAAGCTTCAGATCGTCAGAGCGCAGAACTGGAAAAGAGCGGCCCGCCGCCGCCTCCTTCTTTTTTTGACGAACTGGCCTATATGTTTGAAAGCCTGCCGGTGCGCTGCGTGAATCCATATTCAGCGGTTCGCATGATCCGGAACAAAGCTGTCCAGTTGCGCATGGCCCAAAGATCAGGATTGAAGATTCCGGAATCACTTTTTTCGAATTCGCCAGCGTCCGTGCGGAGCTTCTTCGATCGCCACCCGAATGATGCCATCTGCAAAGCATTTGCAACGCACGTCTGGCAGCAGCAGGGGTCAACCGATATTTCTGTAACAGAAACTTTCTCCCTGAATCGCGAGGATCTGCCCGAGGATAACGAGGTCTTCACGTATTCTCCCGCTATCTATCAGGAAAAAGTGAAGAAGGAATTTGACGTTCGTATGGTGCTTATGGGAGAGCGCGTCTATTCGTTTGCCGTGCGCACCCCCGCGAATTCACTCGACTGGCGCCACGACGCAGCCCTGAGAAACGTTGACGTAGAGCGCATCGCCACGCCTGCTGCGGTGGAGAGCGGCATACTCAGGTTCGCCGCAGCAACCGGGGTCTGCACCGGTTCGCTGGATTTTGCCGTGGACCGCAACGGAGAGTGGTGGTTCCTGGAGATCAATGAGCAGGGCCAGTTCCTGTGGATCGACGACTTCTGCCCAGGATCGGGACTGCTTGAAAAGTTCTGCGCTTTCCTTACCGCGCCGCAAGGCTCCAAGCAGACGTTGGAAGAGCGCCAGGGGCTATTCCCCTCGATCGCAGAATATCAGCGGTCCCACCAGAAAGAGGAAGCCCTGAACATCGCCAGTGTGTCGGCGGACGCGCCATTCAAGTCGCTGGAACCATGAAGAAAGCAGTCAGCAATCAGCCATCCGCATTCAACCAAAAAAGTTTAACCGCAACGGACGCAAAGAGCGCAAAGGATTCAGAGGATTGAATTTTGTTTTCCTTTGCGTCCTTCGCGACCTTTGCGGTATAGCTTTTGCTGATGGCTGATTGCTACTTGTGATCCAACAACGGCGCGATTCCGCCGAAATCACGCGTAGATTTGCCGGTGCCCCTTCCCGCCTTGGCTGCCATAGGCGATCCGGGATTCAATTCTCCATATTTTTCCAGGAGAACCGGCACCAGAGCGCCTTCCGCTTCCTTGGTGAATGTCATCAAAGTTTCTTTCCGATCAATGCGGATGAAATCACCGAGCTTGATCTGGCCGGTGGCGACCAGGTTAGCCAGCGGAAATACCACATTCTTTTCAATCGCGCGCTTCAGATGCCTGGCGCCATACTTGGGATCAGTCCCTTCCTGTAACAGGAAGCCTTTGACCGGCGAGGTGCAGGAAAACACAAACTGGCTGTTGCCGGTGGCCTGCAGGATGCGCTGCTGCACCATTCCCAGCTCGATTTCCAGGATCTGCTCCAAATGTTCCGGCTTCAGGGTCTTAAACACCACGACCTTGTCGATGCGGTTCATGAATTCCGGCGAGAACTTGCGCCGGGCCGCGTCTTGCGCGGTGCGAGTGATCTTGTCGTCAAGAGCGGCATCCATGTGGTTAGCGCGCTTGGTATTGCCAAAGCCCAGGCCGCCGGTCATGAGCTCGTCCATTTCGTGAGCGCCCAGGTTTGAGGTCATCACGATCAGGCACTGGGAAAGATCAACGCGGCGATTGTCGCCCAAGGTAAGCGTGGCCTTGTCCAGAATGCCAAGCAGGAGTTGCCATAGCG
>JASLFF010000356.1 GCA_030150795.1 Terriglobales bacterium
GTATCTTCACTGGCCAGGATCACTGCTTGCTGCACCCCCTCATGTTCATTCAGCCGCGCCTCGATCTCTCCCAACTCGATCCGGAACCCTCGGATTTTTACTTGAAAATCGTTCCGCCCCAGAAACTCGATCTTGCCATCGCTCCTCCACCGTCCCAGGTCTCCCGTCCGGTACATCCGCGCTCCCGGTTCATTCGAAAATGGATCCGGTACAAACCGGTCCGCCGTCAACTCCGGCCGGTTCAGATATCCCTGCGCTACACCCGCTCCCCCAATATGGATTTCTCCGGCCACTCCTATAGGAACAGGCTCACCGTTTCTATCGAATATGTAGAACTGCGTGTTCGCAATGGGTCGCCCGATTGAGACACTGCTGAGATCTTTTTTGAGTTTTTCTATGCTCGACCAGATGGTGGTCTCAGTAGGGCCATACAGGTTCCAGGCTGAGCGGCTTCGACTTGCAAGCGTCCTGGCTAGATCAATATTCAGCGCTTCTCCACCGCAGAGCACTTTGAGGCGCTCTGTTCCCTCCAATCCAGCGTCAAGAAGCATTCGCCAGCTTGCCGGTGTCGCCTGCATCATGGTTACGTCACGCTCTATTTCTTTGGAAACCCGAGCGCTGTCCAGGACCTCGCCTCCCAGGATTCGCAACTGCGCTCCTATTGTCAGAGGCAGATACAACTCCAGGGCTGCAATGTCAAAAGACAATCTTGTAGTCGCGAGCAATACATCATCCGTTTCGATACCTGGCTCTCGTCGCATGGACGAGAGGAAATTCGTCACTCCGCGATGTGCGACCATGACTCCTTTGGGTGTCCCAGTGGAACCTGAGGTGTAGATCACATAGGCCAGATGCTCAGCGGTCAGTCCCACATTCTCCGGGTTGGTCTCCGGCCACTCCCCGCCCGGATCGTTCAGATCAATCACCCTTAGTTCCCGCTTCACTCCGCGCATCTGCTCTCGCAAATGCCCTTGCGTCAGCAACACCTCCGGCCGGCTGTCTTCCACCATGTACCGCAATCGCTCCCCAGGATAGGCCGGATCGAGCGGCACATAGGCGCTTCCGGCCTTAAGCACCGCCAGCAGTCCCACAATCATCTCCAGGCTGCGATCCACGCAGACAGCTACCAGCGTATCCGGCTTAACTCCCAAGCTCCGCAGGTAATGCGCCAGCCGGTTGGCTCTCCGGTTCAGTTCCCCATAGCTCAGTTGCTCATCCTCATACATCACCGCAACAGCATCGGGAGTCCTTGCCACCTGCTCCTCGAACAACTCATGCACGCACTTGTCTCGCGGATACTCCACTTCCGTCGCGTTCCACTCATAGAGAAGCTGCTGCCGCTCCTCTTGCGACAGCATGGGCAAACGATCCACCTTCTGGCTGTCGTCAGCCACCATAGCTCCCAACAATGTGCGGAAGTATCCTATATATCGCTCGATCGTCGATCGCTCGAACAGCGCCGTCGCATACTCCAACTCGCCCACAATCTGATTGCCCTCTTCCTGTAACAACAGCGTCAAATCGAATTTCGATATGCCATGCGGAGCGGGAGTGAAGGGGCTGACCTGCAGCCCTGCAAGATCGATTGTTCCTTTAGGAGCGTTCTGCCAGGCGAACATCACCTGGAACACCGGGTTGTGCGCCAGACTCCGTGGCGGCCGAACAATCTCCACCACCTGCTCAAACGGAATGCCTTGATGCTCCTGTGCGGCAACAGCTTGCGATCTCACGTGAGCCAGCAGCACGCCAACGTCGAACGAATCGGCAACATCCAGTCGCAATACCAGAGTGTTGACGAAAAATCCAATCAGCCTTTCGATCTCCGCCCGATTGCGATTGCCTATCGGCGTGCCTATCACTACATCGTTCTGCCCCGACAACCGCGCCAGCAGCGCTGCCCAGCCCGCCAGCACAGTCATGTACAGCGTGGTTTTGTGCTTCCTGCACAGTCTTCTCAACCCCGATGTCAACTCTTCATCCAGCACCAGCGTAGCTGCGGCCCCGCTATAACTTTGTTGCTCAGGCCTTGCATGATCTGTCGGTAACTGCAATACTGCCGGCGCTCCGGCTAAAGCCCTTTTCCAGTATTCTGCCTGCTTTCCCAGTACCTCGCCTTCCAGCCACTTCCGCTGCCAGACTGCATAGTCCGCATATTGGATCTCCAACTCCGGAAGATCATCCTCTTCTCCTCTCACATAGGCACGGTACAAAGCGCTTAACTCTTTGCTAAAAACACCGAATGACCACGCGTCCGAGACAATATGATGAATCGTTATGAGGAATACGTACTCTTCGTTACCTTGCCGGATCAACCGTCCACGGATCAGCGGACCTGCTTCCAGGTCGATAGATGTACCGGCCTCTTCGGCTATAAGGCGCTCGAGCTCTGCCGTGGCCCCGTCGCATTCCCGAAGATCATGCTCAACCAGGTGAAACTGACTGTCACGCTCGTCCGCAATCCGTTGTAAAGGCTTCTCATCGACCAGCGCGAAAACTGTGCGCAATGCCTCATGCCGTGCCACGATTTGATTCAACGCTCGCCGAAGGGCGGCCCGGTCCAATTCTCCCCGTAAATGGAAACCGCGCAGAGTCTGATACGCCTTGCTACCGCCCTCTATCTGCGCCAAAAACCACAGCCGCTCCTGCGCAAACGACAAAGGTAAATTTCTTCTACATTCGACCTTCGGGATTGCAGCCGTTGCCGATAACCGGCCACCGGCGCGGGCACTGGTCCTTGATCCAGCCATGGGGCGCGCGATTGTAGAATTACTCACCGCTTGGCCTCACGCAGTGCTATGTCACAAAGAGAAAAATACTTGGCGATACTCGGCAGGTTCGCCGAATACGCTGCAGGTCTCTTGATGCATTGGACTCGCGCAGTT
>JASLFF010000701.1 GCA_030150795.1 Terriglobales bacterium
GTCATGCAAAAAAGCCGCTATTATCAGTTCGACATCAGGGTGAGGACTGCTGGAGGCGATTAGCTCCGCGACTTCCAACAGATGATTGAAGTAAGGTTCTCCATTCTCGCCTTTGCGTCTTTGCTGGGCATGCTTTTCCGCAGCGAAGTGAGCGGCATCTAAGATACGCCGGACCGAATCACCACACTCGTGATTGTCTTTATCTGCTGGCATAGTGGTTCTGATCTATCGCCTCATTTATTTATTTTCATCTTTGCGCAACAATGATTTTTGCTGTGGTAATGGCTTGGCCCACGTGCCTCTGTGTGTGGTCTGCCACGTGGACCAGCAATCCTCCCACCGAGGCAGGGAGCTGCTTTTTGCCGACATGGCGCGCTTCCTGCAATTGTTGCTCAGAGAAGGCGCGGATTCGCTTGCCGCTTTTGGCGATCGCTACCATCAATTCTGCCATCAGCTCATTTCTGCTGCCTCGTGGCTCCATTTCGGCTTTCATTACGGAAATCTGCTCGGCGGAAAGCTGATTGCCCTCCGCATAAGTGAGCAATCGATCAATACTGCGCGCTATGTGGCGAAGATGAAATGCCGCCGGCGCAATTCCCCCCGGACGAGCATGCAATTCTTCATCGCTCAGGCCATCGCACCAGCGTTCCAGGTCTTCACGCGCCAGTTCCAGCGCATGCAGCACGGCCCTTTGCACGGCCGGCACATCGTTCAGAGTGCCGCGCAGCCAGGGCTCAGGTAAATCGCTCTTTTGCATCCAGTCAGTTCTCCTGTCAATTAATACGGTACAACAAAGTGGAGAGTGATAGCGGATTTGTCTGTTGAAATTGACTTCAGCGGATTCGGTCGCTAGGCTTTGCGCTGATCTGAAATAAGATGATCTGAAATAAGTTGATCTGCAATGGAGATAATCTGAAATAAAGATGAGCATGCAGGAAGGACAATCCGGCGTAGCGGCGGTGGTGCTTGCGGCAGGAATGTCACGTCGCATGGGAACGCCCAAACAATTGCTGCGCATTGACAGCGAGACAATCCTGGAACGAACGCTCAAAAACGTGCGTGCTTCCAATGTGAGCGAAATTATTCTGGTGCTTGGCTACGCAGCCGATGACGTGCAGAAGACGATTGCAACACAGGGTTTGAAGGTTGTGCTAAATCCGGATTATCAGCAAGGCATGGGCACGTCATTGCGCAGTGGACTTACTGCTGTGAGCGAAGGCGCTACCGCAGCTCTGATCGTGCTGGCAGACCAACCCTGGGTCAGTTCGGAAACGCTCAATCGTTTGATCGAGGGCCATCAAGAGCATAAGCCGCAGGTCATTATCCCTATGTATCAGGGTTTTCGCGGCAATCCGGTGCTGCTGGATCGGTCCGTCTTTGCCGAAGTACAAGCGCTCAAGGGCGACGTGGGCTGCCGGGCGATTTTCGGCGATCACACGGAGAGCATGCTCAAGTTGCCGGTCGGTGATCCGGGAATTCTGCTCGATATCGATAGCCAGGATGATCTGGAAAGTTTGCACGCGACGGAACAGCACAGAAAATCCCATATTGCAGTGTTGGAGAGCAGGGAAGTCATCGTCGCAGGACGGCCAGAATTGGTGTTGGTTGGGAACGACGCATTAATACAGGGGCTGGCCAAGTTTGGACAGGTCCTGAATTTTATTGTCACGGTTGTTGATCCATTCCTGAGACGCGCAGAATTGCCCGGAGCCGACCGTATACTGCACGCGTTGGACTTTGCACTGTTGCCTGCCTCCAGCGAACGTTATTGCGTGGTGGCCAGCCGGGGACAGTTTGATGAAGAAGCCGTGCAGCAAGCGGTGCTTGCCGGCTTTTCTTATATAGCGTTGGTGGCCAACAAGAAGCGGGCGCAGGAAGTGATTCAAAGCCTTGGCGCGCAATCGATCCCGGCAGAAAAGCTCGCCAAAGTGCGTGCTCCGGCCGGCCTTGAGATTGGGGCTGAGAGTCCGGAAGAGATTGCGTTGAGTATCATCGCGGAAATTGTGGCAATGCGGCGCGGCAGGAGAAACTGACATCATGAGAAGTCCTTGCGCAGGAATAATGCTCTGGGTAGTTTGTTGCAGCGCGTTTTCGGCGATTGTGTTTGCGGCCCAGAAACCCGCATCCAAAGGGGATGACTGGGCGCTTCAGAATGCCGGGATCGGCTCGATTGAAATGGCCGCTGGCAGTTCCCGCCAGATGCAGGTCACGTATCCAGTCCCGGATGGCCCGTCATTTCCGCTGAAAGCCAGCGTTACCTGGTCACTTGAACGGGCAGTGAAGGGCATTTCCATTGACAAGTCAGGAATGCTAAGCGTAAATGCAGACGTCCCGCATGGCACGATCGCGATGATTCTTGCCGACGTGGATCACGGAAGAAAGAAGCTATCGGGAAAGGTGTATGTCTTCCATCCAGAGGAGAACCCGTTGATTGGGACGTGGCATGTGGATGCGCGTGTGGCGTGTGGAGAATCGCAAGAGATCAAAGCCGCCTCAGCAAGCCCGACTACGCTTCGCGGCTATAACTGGAGTTTTCACGCCAATGATCAGTTCTGGGTAGGGAGAGAACACAGTATAGCGGCGCGGCTCATATTGTCCGGCACTTATAAGCTTGACTCGAAATCGGCGAAGGTTGAGTTGACGCCCACGTGGCCCAAGAAGCCGGTATCAAACTGGAATTATTTTATAAAGGATGGCGGCAAAACTTTAATCCTGCAGCCGATGGAGCATCAGGACGATCTGGAACCGGGATGCGGTTACATCCTTACGCGTTAGGCCTGCTTGATCGGTAGGGATAACAATATACAGCGGCGAGTTGTTATTCGGCTTTGCCGACATCACATTGACGAATGACTTTATCCGCGACAGCAGATTTCTCAGCCGTTGTGCCGATGCCGGGCGCAATTTTTTCTTTGAGTGATGCAGCGTTCCCGCCGCGTCGCAGCGCCACGATCTGGCTCATGATGCTCAAAGCAATTTCTTCCGGACCGGCAGCGCCAAGATCAAGGCCTGCTGGCGCCCAGACGCGCTCAACTTTTTCTGCCGAAATGCCTTCCGCCAGCAGATAATCCAGAACCAGGCGTGAGCGATGAGCGCTGGCGATGAGCGCGACGTAAGCGGCTTCGCCTTCCAGCGCGCGCTGAAGCCAGAGATGATCGT
>JASLFF010000516.1 GCA_030150795.1 Terriglobales bacterium
TACTCTACGGCGTGCGGCTCTTCATCAACGGCTCGACCCACTATATGCAGGGACGCTGGGACCGGATTACAGAAGCGATCTCGCTGGTCATTCCCATCCCGCTGCTTCTCTTTTTTATGGCGACCATGGCCAGGCGCTGGAAAAAGCTTGCCTTGTGGTCGATTGGGATTTTCTGCGTGATTGGCGCGGTCGGCATGGCAGAGCTGTTCCTGGTCCATAGCGAGCGTGCCACCCAAAAAGCCATTCACCTCATTGCCGTTGTGGCTATTCCGGTTCTGATGGTCTTGTTATTTGTTGGCGGGCGCTCCGCCACTCGCGAGCAGAAAATTCTCCGGGCCGGTTTTTTTGTTTTTCTGCTGTTCATTGTGCATACGAACCTTACGAATATCGGAGTGGTCCCACATGGCCCGGACCTGGAATTTATCGGCTTTGTGACTTTCCTGGGCTGTCTGGGATACGTGGCTGCGGCCCGCACCCAGCGGAATGAGGAACAGCTTCTTACCTTGAGCAAAGAACTGGAAATCGCGCGCGGTATTCAAGCAGGCTTGCTGCCGGAAAAGAGCTTTTCTGTTCCCGGCTTGACTACCGCCAGCCGCTATGTGCCCGCCAGTTCCGTGGCGGGTGATTTTTATGATTTCCTGCCCAAAGATGGCGGGTTGGGTGTTTTGATCGCCGATGTTTCCGGGCATGGAGTGCCGGCAGCGCTCTCCGCCTCCATGGTCAAGGTGGCAATCCGTGCGCAAAGAGATTGGGCGGACAAGCCAGCACAGGTGCTCACCGGGCTCAACGCAATTCTCTGCGGAAGTCTCCAAGGACAGTTCGTGACCGCCGGTTATCTGTATCTCGATCCCAGCCGTGGAGCGCTGGCTTATGCGGGCGCGGGGCATCCTCCGCTTCTGGTATGGCGCGCGGGAGAAGCAAGAGTTGAAAGCATGGAGGAGAATGGGCTCATGCTGGGGATTTTCCCTGAAGGTGCGTACAAGAGCCTCACCGCGACGCTGAATTCCGGCGATCGTTTTATCTTGTACACCGATGGCATCCCGGAGGCCCCCAGCGCGTCAGGAGAAGAATTTGGGATGGAACGCCTCAAAGATTTTCTGCAGCAGAATTCCGGAAATTCAACGCAAGAACTGTGCGATCTCCTAATTCAACGGTTGGCCGCATGGTGTGGGAACGGCACAAGAGAACAGCACGATGACCTTACGCTGATTGTGGTTGACTATAAAGCCGCGTAAAAACCTTGATGAATACCGCTGCAAAAGTATCCAGCATGTTTGAAACGCCGAGGGACCGCTTCAGCTCGGGAGCGGCAATCGTGCTCTACATCGCCGCAGCCAAAGTGCTGCTGCATTTGTCGATGGTCGCGCGATACGGCATCTTTCGCGACGAGATGTATTACCTGGCCTGTTCGCGGCATATGGCGTGGGGATATGTCGATCATCCGCCGTTTACCGTTTGGGTGGCCTGGATTTCGCGAGTGGTGCTGGGTGATTCACCTTTGGGTGTGCGCCTTCTACCGATCTTGGCCGGAGCAGCGGTGGTATGGCTTGCGGGAGCGCTGGCGCGGGAAATGGGCGGCGGCCGCTTTGCGCAGGGCATGGCCGCTCTGGCCGTTTTCGTGGTTCCTCTTTATCTGGTGGCGCACACGTGGCTTACAGACAACGTGTTTGAGCAACTCATCTGGATGGGCTGCGTCTGGCTGGTAGCACGGGCCGTTAACACAGGCGATGCGCGTTATTGGCTTTGGTTCGGCGTGGTGGCGGGGCTGGGCTTTGAGAATAAATATTCCATTGCATTTCTGCTGCTGGGGCTGCTCGCGGGCGTGCTGCTCACGCCGCATCGGCATTTCCTGAAGAGCCGTTATCTATGGCTCGGCGTCCTGGCTTGCGCTGTAATCTCGCTGCCGAATCTGCTCTGGCAGGTGCGCTATCACTTTCCTTTTCTGGGACTGATCCACAACATTCGCATGAGTAATCGCGATGTAGTGCGCGGGCCGGTTGCATTTATCGTCGACCAGGCGATGATCATGAATCCAATTCTTTTTCCGCTGTGGGCCGGCGGATTGATCTGGCTGTTTTTTGGAAAGAACACCGGTGATCTGGATTCGCGCACCGATGGATCGCCGGAAAGAGCAGGGCGCTATCGCTTGTTCGGATGGACATACCTGGTCGTGCTGATCGCCTTTATCGCGCTCAAAGCCAAGAATTACTACGTTGCTCCCATTTATCCAATTTTGTTTGCCGCAGGAGCCATTGGCCTGGAGCGCGTTGGTGCGCGAAGACAAATCGGCGCGTGGATGCGGAGCATTTATGTAGCGCTTGTTATTCTGGTGGGCGTGGCGCTGATGCCGTTTTCTGTCCCTATCCTGTCGCCAGAAAATTTTCTGCGTTATCAAAAAGCGATGGGATTTCAACCGCCGGAGCTTGAGCACCAGCAGAACGGCCCCTTGCCGCAGTGGTATGCCGACGAGTTTGGCTGGCAGGAGATGGTGGAGAAAGTCGCCAAGGTTTACAACAGCCTGCCAGCCGAAGAGCGCGCCCGCACAGCTATCTTTTCCAACAACTGGGGCGATGCGGCAGCGGTGGATTTTTATGGTCCACGCTATGGGCTGCCTCAAGCCATCAGCAAGCACAACAGCTACTGGATTTGGGGCACGGGCAAGTACGACGGAAGCACTATGATCATCCTGCACAGCGACGGGCGCGGAGACCGCGAGCATTTTCAGAGTGTGCAAGCGGTGGGACGCGTAGAGCATCCGTACTCCCGCCGTGACGAATTCTTTGACATCTACCTTTGCCGCGGTCTCAAAGCGAATCTGAAGGATGCATGGCCCGAGCTGAAGGTGTTTGATTGAGGATCAGTGATCAACGATATGCGCCTGATCTCCTATGCGGATTTTGCCCGGAGTAATGACCGAGCTGTCGAGCGCGATGCTGCCATCCAGTTCACGCACAATGCGCAGCAGCACAGACGGATCTTGCACCTGCGTATCAGGATCAAAGGTGGTCATAACGCACCGGTCGCGCAGCTTTTCCGCGTGAATGCGCACCTCGCCGATGGCGATGGTCTGTCCTGCCCAGTTGCGTTCTTCCAGGTCCGGGACATCGGCAAGAAGAATGTTGGGGCGCAGCCGGCGATGGTCAATGTTCAGGTAGCGCGCTGCGCCGTCAGTGGCAACCAGCAGGGGCAGCACGTCAAAGGCTTGCGGCGCGGGAATCTGTTCCAGCGTCACCGGTTCTCCTGCGGCCTCGCGAACGAGTTCCAGCGCTTGGGTTGAGTTCCATGGATGGCCATTGATCGTAGGCACGCCGTTTGCGTTGATAGAGCCTTGCAGCCCGAGAAGCCTCGGCTTCGAACGCGAAGTGAGAAATCTTCCGTTGATCGTTCGTATCACTGCAATCTGCCGATCACCGGGAATCCCCACGTTGGTGATTTCCGTTTCTTCAAGGCGCTCGCCTTTGAGGCTCTTGACCGGATAGCGCCAGATTTCAGAGACGTGCATGCGTGGTGTATTGATGATTTCAGGGTGTTGCTCGATTCAGCATGGCCGATTAGACCAGCGTAAAGCGATCTTGCCGCTCGCTAGTTACTAATTGCCAGTTGCTAATTGCTTTTCTGCGCCACCAGCACAGCCACCGGCAAGCTATAAAAGATTTTTCCGTCCGCGCGACGTGTATTGAGATCAAGCGCGTTCTCAGCTATGGAGTCAGCATAGATTTTGCGCACGCGATTAGCGTCGCCCTCATTCGGAAAAGACCGTGACATCAGATCTTCCAGCTCGCCTTCCATCCGATAGCTGAAGATTTGCGGCGTGTTCAATCCGGCTTGCTGAAACAGCCCGCGCAGTTCGTCTGGTGGCAAGGCGCGGACGTGAGAGGGATCGCGCAACAGTTCAGCAGCGTTCAGGGCAGCGGCTTTTGCGGGCTGTGGCGACATATCCGCCACCACGACTTTGCCATCGGGCTTGCATACGCGTTTCATTTCTTTGAGCGCTGCCAGCGGGTCTTGCAGATGATGGAAGACGAAGCGCGAACTCACAAT
>JASLFF010000545.1 GCA_030150795.1 Terriglobales bacterium
GCATGATTGAAGCTGATGGCGACGTTGAAATCCTCGACAAAAATGTTTACATCGCTACGGTCTCTGAGGGCGGCAAGCTGGACATGGAAATGCGCCTGAAGCGGGGCCGCGGCTATGTTGCTGCCGACAAGAATTTTGACGAAGACCTGGGTCTCGGCTTTATCCCGATCGATTCCGTCCACTCTCCGGTGCGTAAGTGCAATTACACCGTTGAAGCGGCGCGTCTGGGACAGATTACCGATTACGACAAGCTCGATATCGAAATCTGGACCAACGGCTCCATCGCTCCGGCCGATGCGCTTGGCCTGGCGGCGAAGCTGCTCAAAGACCACATGACAATCTTCATCAACTTTGAAGAGGAGTTGGAAACCGATTCACGCAGCGAAGAGAAGCCGCTGATCAAGAATGAAAACCTGAATCGATCTGTCGAAGAACTGGAGCTTTCCGTGCGCAGCTACAACTGCCTGAAGAATGCGAATATCCAGTCCATCGGCGAATTGGTGCAGAAGACTGAAGCGGAGATGCTCAAGACCAAGAACTTCGGCCGCAAGTCGCTCAATGAAATCAAAGAAATCCTTGCTTCCATGGGCCTCTCACTGGGCATGAAGATTGACGATCAGGGCAACGCGGTTCCCGGACCTACCAGCCAGATGCCATCCGCTGTCTCCATGGGCGGCGGTGTTTTGGATGATGGCGGCGACGGGCAGGAATTTTAAGATCGGGTGATCGGGACATCTGGTGATCGGGAGATCGGCAAAGCTGTAACGCAATCTCCTGATCCACAATCCCGAAAAGATTGAACCAAAGGCCAAGAGTCAAAGGCCTTTCCGCAAGAAGCTAGCAGCCAGAAGCTAGTAGTGGTTGAGCAAAAGAAATTTAGTTAAGGACTTAAGACTATGCGTCACCAGAGACACACGAAAAAACTCGGACGTAACACCAGCCATCGGCGCGCTCTGCTGCGCAACCTGGTGACCTCGCTCATCATGGAAGAGCGGCTTGAAACCACGCCGGCCAAGGCCAAAGCCATGCGTCCGCACGTGGAAAAACTGATCACACTGGGCAAGCGCGGAGATCTTTCCGCGCGACGTCTTGCCGGCAGCTACCTGATGACGCGCGAATCAGTCAGCCGCCTGTTTGATACCGTTGCGCCTCGCTTTGGCGACCGCAGCGGCGGCTACCTGCGCATCATCCACAAAGGGTGGCGCGCGGGCGATGGCGCATCCACCTGCTACATCGAACTGCTGGGCAGCGAGAAGGTGATTGAAGCCAAGCGCGCCAAGCGGGCAGAGATCCGCACCAAGCGCCAGGAAGAAGTCCGCAAGCAGATGGAAGAAGAGCAGGCAGCAGCTGCCGCCGAGCAGGGCGGCGGCGAGGAAGAAAAGAAGTAGTCAGCATTCAGCCGTTAGTACTCAGCTTTTCAAAACGCGCCGTTATTGGCGCGTTTTCTTTTAACGCACTGCCGTGACGGTGGCTGCGCATGGAACAAGATGCTGAGGGAAAACGACAAGCGCTTTCTTGTCGGTTTTGCCATTGGGGTCCTTGAGCCGCAATTGCCATTCTTTGGCTTTGTCCCATCCGCTCGGGAGTTGTATCCCAAGCATGTAACCGGCCCACGCAAAGTTTAAAGCTCGTGCTGAAGTGTAGTCAGTGTACATTCCGCCCGTGCGCGTGCTGAGTTGCTGCAGCGCGTTGTTCTCATCCTTGACATACCGGCGAGGATCTCTAGTCCGGCGCACGTGCTTTTTTTCAAAAATAACTATCAGACGTGTGCCATTGACCATGAATTCCTTTGTGAGATCGGCAGGATTGTGTTTGCTCTTGTTGTCATGGAAATTCGTTACCAGCACGACCGTGTCCCCGGGCTGGTGAGGGCCAAACGCGGCCAGAGCCTGATGCAAGCTGTCAAAAAGCGCCGGTACGCTGCCGCGGAGTCGCTTCGCCTCGGAGATCACTTCATCAATCTCAGACGAGCGTTTGTAGGGATCACCTGAAAAGTCCTTTGTGATGATCACCTCTTCGGAGAATACTCCGAAAGCGATCTGGCGTCCGGCGGGCTCTTTGAGCGTCACGCCTGCCACTTGCCTGCTCAGGTCGTCCGTACCGCCGGTAGCCTCGACCAACACCAAAACGCGATTGTTGAAATTTTGCATAGTGCTGACGACCGGAAGCAAAGTGCCTCCTGATTTCGCTTCAAAATTTTCAGCTTTCAGGTTATTGATGCTAAGTGTGGTCTTGCCATCGAACGCATCCACCACGACAAAGGTAGTGCAAGTCTGGGCAAAAGCAGAAGTCACAGCCAGCGCGATAAGGCAGGAGACGCAGACACCACGAGCCATTTGTGATCGTATCCTTTCACTTTAATAGTGACGAAGCACAAAGATTCGTTGCACTCTGGTTTAGGTTTATGTGTCAGCCTTGTACCTGCGCAGCCTCATCTATGTTTCAGGAAGCGTCCTTATGGGCGCTTTCTTTTTTGAGTGGACTATCCGCCTGTTTGCATGCCGGGAACCGGGCAGGATAGTAGAAGTTGGTCTTTTTGTGCGTAAAGGCCGCGTCACCCCGGAATTGGACTTTCCATTTGTGCGGCCTGCTCACACCGGGAGGTAGTTTGATTTCCAGCATATATCCAGCCCAGGCAAAACGAATGAGGGACGGAACATAAAGGCTCAGCAGGCCGCCGGTTTCGTCCGCCATGCGCGCGAGCACCATTTTTTCGAGATCATGGTTTTGCCAAAGGAAGTCGCGCTCCACGCGGCTACCTTGCGTTCTGCGCATCATGAAGAAGCGCGTTCCACTCATGATGAATTCTTTTTCCACACTTTCCGGTGAATGGTGGCTGGAGTCGTCATAAGGATCGCCCACAAGCAGGACCGTGTCTCCGGGCTGGTGTGGTCCAAAAAGCGTAAGAGCTTCATGCAGAGCGTCCCATAGCGCCACGCGCTTTCCCAGAGGGGGAGCGCCTTCAACCACTTCATTGATAGCGGCAGTACGCATCTCCGGCTCAGAAGAGAATCCTTTTGTGAAGGTGGCCTTTTCAGCAAAGACTCCGAAGGCCACAGGCTTGCCTTCTGGCGCCTGGCGCGCCTGTTGTGTCACGGTGGTCACAAG
>JASLFF010000800.1 GCA_030150795.1 Terriglobales bacterium
TTCCAGTCTGGAGTGAGGCGAATTCTCATATGCGGCAAGCTCAGGTTTCATGGTGTGGCATGTTCCCCCACAAAATTGCTGGGTCTCCATGTGCTTGATTGCGCCGTAGGTAAATTGTGTTCCTATTACCACATTTGCCAGAGTTGTAATGGCGATAAACCAGGCCAGTCGCCGCAGGGCCGACTTGCGATCGAAGGAGTCTCCTGAAATTCCTTCTCGAATTCGCCGCTTGCTCAGAAATACGCCGATTGGAATCAGCGCCAACCCAGCAAAGAAAACCATGGGAAGGAGCAGGAAGAGGACGATTCCTGCGTAAGGGTTCTCTGCATGGCTGCGAGTATGAAGCGGCCACACAAAGAGCCATGAGATTCCGGCGCTCGTCACCAGCGCCACTCCGGCCAGGCTCAGCCAATGCCGGGTGAGCACAAACCAAACAGGATTGGTACTTGAATCCTTCATGCGCCACCGAATACACCAGCGCCCCTTACGCAAGATGAGTCTAGAAACCCAGAGCAGAAGTTCGGAACTGGCACTAGTGACAGTGTTTCTGAATAGAGCGCCGAACTAGCTTGGAAAGGTATTTGTTTGTCAACGTGACGAGTAAACGCGGCGAAATATTTATGGATGCTTCACACGATACTCCGCTCGACTCACCGACCAATTGCAGCAAGACCGGAGCTGTTACCCGCAGGCACCTGCTGAAACTAGCAGTGGGGGCCGGCGTGGGGCTGGCGCTGGATGGCATTCTTGACCTGCAGACGGTGAGGGCTGCGACCCGCGAGATGAAGCTGTCTCAGGTAAAGGAATACACCACGTCATGTAATTTCTGCTCCTGTGGCTGCGGAATGATCGCTTCAACCCGCGACGGCAAACTGATTGCTATGGAAGGCGATTATGACCACATCGTGAATCGAGGATCGCTGTGCGTTAAGGGCATATCGATGTTCGCGACACATGCCTCTCCCAATCGGTTGGCAAAACCTCGTTACCGTGCGCCGGGGAGCGACCATTGGGAGGACATCTCGTGGGAAAACGCAATTGACCGAATCGCACAAAAGATCCGCAAGACGCGCGATGCGACATGGATTGCGACTGAGAAACTCGAAGATGCAGATGTCCCGGTCAACCGGACGGACGCAATCGCCTTCATGGGTGGCGCGCAGAACACAAATGAGGAGTGCTATCTATTCCAGAAAGCCACGCGCCTGCTTGGCATAGTCTTCGTCGAGCACCAGGCACGACTTTGACATAGCCCCACGGTCCCCGGTCTGGGGGCTGCATTCGGGCGCGGCGCCATGACCAACCACTGGATTGACTTGCAGCATTGTAAGACGATTCTGGTGGAAGGCAGCAATGTGGCGGAGAACCATCCGATGGCTTTCAAGTGGATCCGGAAGGCCCAGGAAAATGGGGCCAAGATCATCCATGTCGATCCGCGTTTCACCCGGACTTCCGCGACAGCCGACATGTACGCGCGCATTCGCCCAGGCACTGATGCCGCATTTCTCAACACCATGATCAACTATGTCCTGGTAAATAAGCTATACGACGACGACTACGTCAGGACGCACACCAACGCACTTCTTCTCGGCCAACAGACTTTTGATTTCAAGGATGGGCTCTTCAGCGGGTTCGACGAAGAGAAGCACAAATACAACACCGAGAGCTGGGGTTATCAGCTCGATGGAAAGGGCAAGCCGCGCCACGCCGCGAGCCTGGATGATCCTCACTGCGTCTTCAGCCACCTCAGGAAATTTGTTTCGCGCTACTCGCTCGACGTTGGCGAAAACATCACCGGCATCCCGGCGGCCCAGATCAAGGAAATTGCAGACACCATGGCGAGGAACCGACCCGGAGCAATCCTGTATGCGCTCGGAATGACTCAGCACACCACTGGCGTGCAGGGAATCCGGGGGTTCACGATCCTGCAGCTCCTTCTGGGTAACGTGGGAAAGCCGGGCAGTGGAGTGAATGCATTGCGCGGAGAGCCCAATGTGCAGGGCGCATGTGACATGGGAGTGCTCAACAACTATACGCCTGGATATCTCAACTATCCTGCTCACACCGAGCCCACCCTCGCGGAGTACACAAAAAAGAATGGGACCGGAGACCGCAAATGCCTGGTCAATATGCTCAAGGCATTCTATGGAGATGCGGCCACTCCCGAAAATGATTTCGGCTACACCTGGCTGCCCAAACGCAATGCCCAAAAAGACTATGGCACCATGTCGATCTTCGAGGATGCTCTCGCGGGAAAACTCAAGATGCTGTGGATCGTCGGCCAGAACCCCGCTGTCACCACGCCCAACCTGAAATTGACTTTCGATGCCATGGCGAAACTCGAGATGCTCGTGGTGCAGGAGATATGGGAAACGGAGACTGCGACGTTTTGGCATCGTCCGGGTGTTGATCCCAAGTCCATCGGCACTGAAGTGGTCTTGCTGCCGGCGTCATTTTTCATGGAGAAGAATGGAACTATTACCAACTCGGGAGGCATGGTGCAGTGGCGTAATGCAGCGGTAAAACCACCCGGGGAGGCGAAACCAGACGGCGAAATCGTTGACCTGGTCTTCCGCCGTGTTCGCGAACTGGTTAAGGATTCCATGGAAGAAAGGGACGTGGTCCTCAAAAATGCTTCCTGGACCTACACCACTGCCGAAGACGTGCTTCGCGAAATCAACGGCCACGCGCTTCGTGACATTCCTGCCTCCGGCTTGAAGACCGGTGATCTGGTGAAGAAGATATCGGACCTGCAGCCCGATGGCTCAACTTCTTGCGGGGCCTGGATCTACGCGGGCGTGTTTGGTGGCGGAGTCAATCTCTCCAAACGGCGAGACTCGCGAACGGACCCGGGAGGTCTGGGTCTTTATCCCAACTTCGGATGGACCTGGCCGAACAACATGCGCATCCTCTACAACCGCGCTTCCTGCGATCGACATGGCAAACCATATCCCGGCTCCAAGCCAATCGTTTGGTGGGACGAGGCTGCAAAACGCTGGACAGGATACGACTTACCCGATGTGCCGGTGCTAACCGATGGACCGGATACACCGAACGGCCAAAAGGCATTCCACTTGAATCCAGAAGGTCTCGGACGCCTCTTTGCCGCTGTCTACACGGACATGGACGCGAAAAGCCCAGAGGTGCCACGGGATGTGGCTTATGTTCCCAAAGATGGGCCGCTACCGGAAATGTACGAGCCTGTTGAGAGTCCTGTGGAGAACGTACTGCACCCGAAAGTAAAACACAATCCTGTCCTGAAATATCCACGCGTTGAATCCCACCAGCCTATCGGCACAGTTGCAGAGTTTCCTTATGTCCTCATGACATCAACCGTTGCGGAACACTGGTGCGGAGGCTCTTCTACACGCAATATACCGTGGCTGAACGAACTCATTCCTGAACCCGTACTCGAAATCCCGGAAAGCCTGGGCTCAACTCTCAACGTGAAAACAGGAGAATGGGTAAAAGTTTCTTCCGCCCG